>JAJDCT010000379.1 GCA_029260695.1 Phycisphaeraceae bacterium | reverse complement strand
GAGGCGGAACCTGGCGTCGATGCGTGAGGCAACGGACTGGGTAGCGCGCGGCGGCGTGCTGGGTGTCTTCCCCGCCGGGGAGGTTTCACATCTGAACTTACGCCGGCGCACGGTTGCCGATCCTGCGTGGTCCAAGACGGTTGCCAAGATCGTCAAACGCACCGGGGCGTCTGTCGTCCCGGCGTTCTTTTACGGCCGAAACAGTGCGCTGTTTCAGGTCGCCGGGATGATCCATCCGCGTGTCCGAACCACGATGCTGATACGCGAGACACTGAGAAAGCGTGGCCAAACTTTCCGGCTGCGGATCGGCAGCGTCATTCCACCGATGCGCACGGCGTCGTTCGCTGACGCGGAATCCCTTACCAGCTACCTGCGTGTCCGTACCTACATCCTGAAATCTCGGGACGCAAGGGTGGAGCGCGAACGGAGGTTGGCCCTTGCGCAAGAGGCGGCCCGGGGTGAACCGATAGCGGGGCCCCAGCCTGTGGAAGCGATGATCGATGAGGTCGCTTCACTGCCCGAAGATCAACAGTTACTATCAAGCGGCGGTATGGACGTCGTCATCGGAACAGCCGAGCAACTCCCTGCCGTGCTGCTTGAGATCGGAAGACTCCGGGAACTCACGTTCAGAAAGGTCGGGGAAGGTACCGGTAGGTCTACTGACCTGGACCGATTCGACAAGCATTACCTGCACCTTGTTGTCTGGGACAGGGATCAGGCACGTGTGGTTGGTGCGTATAGGCTGGGTCTGACGGATCGTATCCTCCCCACGCTCGGCGTCGATGGTTTGTATACATCAACACTCTTCCGGTTTAAGCGGCGACTGCTCGAACAGATTGGTCCGGCGATCGAATTGGGTCGTTCTTTTATCCACCCTGATCACCAGCGGCGTTTTTCGCCTCTTATGTTGCTGTGGCAGGGGATTGGTCGGTTCGTCGCTAAGAATATGCGCTATCGGCACCTGTTTGGCACCGTCAGCATCAGCGCGGAATACACCTCGATGTCCAAGCAGTTGTTGATGAGTTTCCTGCAGACCCACCGTTCGCTGCCACAGCTTTCCGGGCTGTTGAAACCTAAGAACCCGCCACGACAGCGCCCGCATGTGGATTGGGATCCCGCGGAATTTTCGACCGTGGTTAGTGACGTGAACGGGGTCAACGAGCTGCTGGCTGACCTGGAAGCCGACGGCAAACCGATGCCCGTACTGCTTAGGCAATACCTCAAACTCAACGGCAAACTGCTGGGTTTGAACATCGACCCGGAATTTGGCAATGTCCTTGACGGGCTGATGCTCTTCGACATCCTGGATATTCCCAGGCCGGTTCTGAGTAAGTATATGGGCCCGGGTAGCGTCCCGGATTACTTATCATGTCATAGTGCGGTGGAATAGTTAGGTATACTTAACGGTATTACAGGCACTGATTCGTTGCGTCAGCATTATTCAATACAATTTCCTAGAGGTGGGTATCAAATGGTTATGGTCACCGTAGCTCTATCACTGGTGGCGGCATACGCCGTAGTTGGTTTCTTGTTCGCGGTGGTGTTCGTGACGATCGGCGTTGCGCGCATCGACGATGCGGCACGGTCACCGACCTTCGGTTTTCGGTTGCTGATATTCCCAGGCGCTGCGGCGCTTTGGCCTGTCCTGTTGATGCGCTGGCTGGGTGTGCGTAAGGCGGTGGCATCATGATCCGGTCCCAGCGACGCCGACACCTGTTGATATGGTTGATTCTCGGTCCGTTGATCCTGATTGGGCTTGCGCTTGGGTTGTCAGTCCGACGCCCCGTGCCGGTGCAAGACGCGGGGCTTAGCGGGGCAGCAACGGAGGTGTCACCATGAGCGTTTCCTACCAGGCTGTACAGTGGAGCCGGCACAAGCGTATCTACGATGCGTTGCTTGCTGTGGGCGTTGTGGCGTATCTTGGCGTATTCGTCGGCGTGGGGATGTCGCTTTGGCCCGGAGACGCGGCGGCACACCCGGTCACACTCCTGATGCGTGCAACCAGCACCTGTGCCATCACGCTGTTGACCCTTATCCTGGCGATCGGCCCGCTTGCCAGGCTGTCACCCAGGTTCAGCCCTTTGCTATACAACCGCAGGCACATGGGCGTGACGATGTTCCTTGTCGCCTTCATCCATGCCGTACTCGCGATCTTCTGGTACCACGGCTTTGGGGTGATCAACCCGATCGTTTCGGTCTTTACAAGTAACGCCAACTACCTCCCCGGCGAGGGGCAGCGGTGGCAGGGTTGGCTCGCCGGGTTTCCATTCCAGCCGATGGGCGTTGCGGCGCTGGGCATCCTGTTTCTGATGGCGGCGACCAGCCACGATTTCTGGCTGAAGAACCTGTCGCCACGTATCTGGAAAAACCTGCACACGCTTGTGTATGTGGCTTACGGGCTGTTGATTATGCATGTGACGTTGGGTTTCCTTCAAGACAGTGTTAGTCCGGTGTATTCGGTGTTTCTGGGGGGCAGTGCGTTGGTGATCGTGGCATTGCATATCGTCGCCGGGCTCAAAGAAGCACGCTTGGAGGGTTCGGCGGGCGCAGCGACGGGCGGCTGGGTCGATGTCGCCGGTGTGGACGAAATCCCGGACGGCCGGGCCAAGGTCGTAAGTCTTAAGGGCTGTGAGCGGGTCGCGGTGTATCGTTACGACGGCAAGATCAACGCGGTAGCCAATGTTTGTGCCCACCAGAACGGGCCGTTGGGTGAGGGCAAGGTTGTCGACGGCTGTATCACCTGCCCTTGGCATGGCTACCAGTATCACCCACACAATGGCCAATCACCACCGCCGTTCACCGAGAAGATCCCGACATACGGGGTGAAAATCTTGGCCGGGCGGGTCCTGATTAACCCGGCTCCCAACGAGCCCGGAACGGCGGTCGAGCCAGCAGTCATCGGAGAAGCGCACCATGAATGACGAGTTTTACGTCGGTTATCTGCCGATGCCTCGAAGTTACAAGCAGTTTTTATTTGTGCTTGTCCCTCTTTTAGCTGTCGGTGCAATCATCGCATCGGTGATGATGACGTCCCAACAAAGCGACCCCGGTCCGGGGACGTGGGATCTGAACAACACGGTCACGCTCAGCGGTGTCCTGCGATCAGAGCCGTACCCCATGCTCATAGTTCCCGGCGATGATGACGGAGCCACGCGGAATATCCTGCTTGTCACGATGGGAAAGATCGGCGGGTCTGCCCTGAATCTGCCTGAGGACGGTGGATCGATGAGTGTGACCGGTTATCCGATTTCTCGGGGTGGGGACACGGCCCTGTTAACCATCGAAGACCCCGTTGGGGGTGTCGTTCAAGAATCGGATCAACACCAAGCCCAATGGTCGCCGAAGACGCTAGGCGCTGCGACACTGAGCGGACAGATCATCGACCCCAAGTGTTACTTCGGGGCGATGAAACCTGGCGAGGGCAAGGTGCACAAGGCCTGCGCTACTTTGTGCATCAATGGCGGCATCCCGCCGATGTTCATGACCACCGATGCTCAGGGAGAACGGACGTATTACCTTCTGCTAAATGAAGCCGGCGATGGGATTGCGGGTGATCAACTCGAGACGATGCTGCCTTTCATCGCCGACCCGGTCCAGATATCAGGTCAAGTCGGGCGTGTCGGCGACCTCCTGATGCTCAGGATCGACCCGGCTGATATTGATCGGATGTGAGCGCCACGCCCGTCGACGGCCATCAGTCTGCCAGTGCGTTTGATCGGGGCCGTCCCCTGTAGTGCGACCTGGCTGTGCGGAGCAGCTTACGGATCGGTGTGACCGATGCACCGTTGATCCTGTTAGTAGCCCCGATAGAGAATGCGATTGACCACTGCCGATAGAGCGTTCGGTAGGCGTTGAATAACGAAAGGTTCGGGTCGTAGATATTTGTGGATTCACTTGTCGCGCCGTTGAGTTCCACGATTGCAAAGCCCCGGCCGGCTTTGAGTAGTTCCACATCGTTGTAGCGCACGTCGCAGCGGCCGAAGTAGAAGCCCTCGTAGGACTGGGCGATCCGGTCGATAGCTTTTACGAGATCCGGGGTAATCAAATGCGAGCCGTCCAGGAATATCGCCCCCTGGCAGTGGTTCCCGGCGGTGACCAGCGGCAGTTTTTCATCCCTGGCTAATACCCGGTCACGTTCGTCGCCGAACCGTTTGAGGAATGTGCTCGCCTGCATGCGGTAGCGTCTGTGCCGGTAGATCAATTGCTCGAGGGTGTGTCGGCCGTCGCCCCGAAGTATGGGGAACGCCTTATCGGTGATCGAGAAGATGTGCCCGGACGCCTCACCGGGCAGGCGGTAATAGAACACGCCGGCCTCCAACGGCCCGGGGTCGTAGGTCTGCGCCAACACAAGTTGTTGCGGTTGTTCGAAGTATTCGTCAATGTCGGCATCACAGGCGATTTTTTTAACCCCGTATCCGCGCTCACCGGTGTCGGGCTTGAGGATCAACGGGAATGACCACCCCCGATCCTGCATCACATGACGTAGTTCGTCGGCGGTCATGACCGACGCGCTGGGGATGATCCATTCGTCGGGGAGTTTGTTTAGGATGTCGATCTTCGATTCGTGGACAAAGCCGCCGTCGGGCATGCCGGGGTTGACTGCTGTGACAGTAGTGAAACCTCGGTGACGCAGCGATAGCCAGGCGATCCAAGGGACGATTGGGAGATAAAACAGCCAGACCGGCCAGAACTCCCACCGCCAAATCCGGGCGACCGACACCATCAACCGGGCGCGCCCGATCGAGGTAAATAGCAACGTCAAGACACGAAGCAATACCAGGATCAGCACAAGGGAGATAACAAGCGGGAGCCAGCCTTGGCCGAAGACACCGGTCAGCGTGATGGCCGCTTCGCCCAGGAGGACCGTCGCCAGGATCATCATGACCGCCCAGATAGCTACCGCCATGCAGGTCCACAGCACGAACCGGCCGGGCTTGCGTCCCAGAGCGCCGGCAGAAACATACAGAGGCAGCCGCGTGCCTGGGATGAACCGTGACGCGAGTACCGCCGTCCAGCCGTGCCGGTCGAACCACTCGCCTAACCGCTCCACATGCCGCGTCGGCAACCTGTTGGCAAGCGGCGCCCAGCGCAACACCCGGCGTCCAACGACAAAGCCAAGCAGGTACAGCGCCAGGTCTCCGGTAAAGATGCCGATGAAAACCGCCAAGATGCCTACGAACAGGTCGATCTGCCCCTCAGCAATCATCAATCCGGTGAACACCGTCGTTGGATCTTCAAGGATATAAGACGCGCCGATGATTATCCCGATCTGCGCCCACGGGCTCATCCCACGCCTCAGATCCCAACCAAAAGGTAGAGGTGACGGGCGCTCGAAACGGTCGGCGGTGTCATCGGCAGTACGTCGGACACCGGGCTTGCCCTGTGCATGGTGCAGTACAAACGGGATAACCTCATCGGCCAATCGACGTGAGCCACTATCACTAAACACCATGAAGTGCGAGGCATCGAACATCACCAGTTCGCTGTGCCCGACGATCTGGTGGTGTTGATACGCGGTCCACGCCGGAACCAGCGGGTCGTCTCGGCCGTGGAGGATCAAAAGGGGGGTCTGCTCAGGACGGAGATTCTCAAGGATGGTGCGCAAGGGTCGTTGGTCGCTGTCCCAGAAATTCCGGATGAAGCTGTGCCGAAACGAGCGGTGTCCTAACAGGCCGAAGTGGGGTATCAATTCTGGTGCCACAACAAGCGCGCCGTAGCCGACGGCGTACTTGAGGTGCTCGAACCCATAATCACCCGACCCTTCGCCTTCCTGGATACCGATCCCGCCATAGAAGACCAGGCCCCCGATGCGATCCGGTTCCAGTTCGGCCATGTGTAACGCAACCCCCGACCCCATCGAAAAACCCAGCACCTGGGCACGGTCGATTTCCAGCGTATCCATCAGCGCTAAGACGTATCGTGCGTGGGCCTTGATCGAGTAGTCTGGGATCGAGCGTGTCGATGCGCCGAACCCCGGGAGGTCGACCGAGATCACACGGAAGTACGGCGTGAGCAGGGGGGTGAGGCGGGTAAAATTTTCTTTTGAGCCCGGGCTGCCGTGGATGAGTATCAGGGCCGGGTGGCTCTTGTCGCCGAGATCGGTGTAGGCAACGCGGACCGGGTCGCCTGCGGCAGGGCCATCTGATGTCTGAGGTCCGACCTTCACTATCAAGTCATTGGCACTAGGCTCCGGCATGGCGGGCCCAAATAATTGGACCGTGAACGAAGCGATTAGCAACGCTAGCCATATAACCAGCCAACGGCGGCGCTTGCCGCTGCCCCGGTTCATGGCTTGACCTGATTGGCTGGGGGCAGCCGTAATGTGCTGTCCTCGGCATGAACACTTGGCGACGCGGGGTGGTAAGTAAGCGTCGTGTAATCCCTGGATAGCTCGACCAGGGTCAGGCTCACCGTCGTCGCGTCCTCGCGTGACATGTCTACAGATAGCTCCGGCCGATCCTTCCAATGATGTCGGTGAAACGCGTCCTGGTTTTGTGCCCAGGCACTGCTGTCATCGTCGAACAAGCTATGAAATAGTTCTCGGCGTGGTGCTTCGACCAGTGCGTCACCTAAGCCGGATGAAGTGAAGAATATGGGGGCAGAGATGGGCTCGCGGTGGGTGGTCGACACGCCTCCATCACCAGACATTACGATGCAGTACGCTGTGTCCGCCATCACAAGCCGGAACGGGGGGTATATTGACACATCGATATCGCGTGCAAGCTCGCAGGCCTCGGTTAACGTGTCTGCGTACAGCAGTGCTGGGATGATCCCGCCACGGCTTGTCTTGTCTAAGAACGTGATTCCCCGCATGTCACCTGGATTCTGATTCAGCAGAGTCAAAACCAGCCCGGCGTCATTTACCGCGATCCACGTCCCCCCCGATACGGTGTCGACAGGCATCAGGGCGCGATGTCGACTAAAGGTTTTTTCGATTGGACGCAACGCTGCGGGCCTGCCGCGTGACTCGTCTCGGTTACACGCAACGCGGATACCACTGCGCACGCCCGCCGGGCCGAACGTCGGAACGATCGTGACGGTACACATGCTTATTGTTTCCGATACGCGATCGTGGAGGGTGCCAGGCCGAACCCTTCTGGCGCATCCCCGCCCAGGGCCCGGACCATCCCGCCGATCATTGCGCCGTGGTGGATCGTGTGACTGAACACAAACGCCAGCTCGCGCCCGACTGTCGAAGACATCTCTTTGACCGACCCATCGCCGCGGAGCATGATCTTTACCACAACCGTGCGACCCGATGCGTCGTCGGGCATTATCCCCAACAACGAATCTAGCCGATCGATCTCAACAATCGCTGCCACGGGATCTGTCTCGACTTCCGTCCCCCGCTCGCGGTGGTCATAATCGATCGCGCCAGCATCGGCACCGGATATGACGGCCTCGACGTGGTCAAGGCAATGACGGACATGTCCACCGATGCTTCCCCCGAACGTCGTAACCGGCTGGCGGGTGTAGTGGTCTACATCGAGCAGGCCGACAACATCACGCAACTGCCTCAAGACCTGCCGAACAGGCGCGACGGCTTCTGGGTTACTCGAGTCACGTCCCGCCTGTTTAGTGCTTGTCTGATTTAGCTGTTCAGGAATCATATTTCACCCAGACCCGATGCGTGGTGTTGGTTGTCAGGGGCAAACGCCCGGCATCAGGAGTCTATCGACTTCGTTAGGTTGGTGCGACTGGTTGGCGTCCCCAGGTGTCCCGTATGTGGGTGCAAAAAGCAATCGGTGCATCCAATCATGGAATAAACTCGGTAGTCTATGTATTCTATTCCACGGGCGTGGATCACCTTATTTTTCGGTCGCCTGCGGTGCCCTCTTCTGACGGGTGCTGTGGATAGGTTGTGGGCGGGGTGATGTCTGTGCCGGGGAGGTGCGTGTGAAATAAATCTTCTTCTGGGCGTGTTCGTCGTATTCAACAATCTCTCAACATGGAGACACCACAATGTCCGAGTCACTTTTAGACAAGACCCACCGAATCATTGAGATGCTCAAGCAGGGCCAATTCGTCGAGGGTATGGAGGAATTCTATGCCGACGACGTGGTCAATGAAGAGCCCACAGGCGACAAGACCGTGGGCAAGGCCGTCATCATCGCCAACGAGAAAGAAATCCTGGCCAACGTCGCCGCTTACCACGGCTGTGAAGTCAGGTCGGTCGGTGTCAGCGCAGACGATGGCAGCGGAAACGGGGTCACGTTTGCTGAGTACAAGCTCTCGGTCGACATGAAAGACGGAAGCAAGTTCAACCCCGACCAGGTGCAGGTCACCCGGTGGAAGAACGGCCAGGCGGTCCATAACAAGTTTTATTACAACCCGAACTTTTGATACTCATCCGGCGACGGCCCAGGACGTCGCCGCTCGTTGATCAGCCCCGGAGACCTGAATGATGCAGTTACCTCAGTCCGAGCCACAAGTAAAAGCTAAGGTTGCGACGTGGTCGTCGTTGGAGGACCGTAAACCAATTTACGCGCTGGTTGGCGGCGTGGACCTGGTGGTCGTCCGATCCGGTGATTCGGTATCCGTGCTTTACGGCCGATGCCTGCACCGCGGGGCTTTGATGTCTGATGGCCATGTCGACGGCGACAACCTCATCTGCGGCGTGCACGGCTGGGACTACCGGATCGACACCGGCGTCAGTGAATACAACAACAAGGAAGTCCTGAGCAAGTTTAGCGCCTGGATCGATACCGATGACGACGCCGTGTATGTCGATCGGGCGGAGATCGACGCCTGGGAGTTGCAGCACCCCCAGCCGTATAACCGCGATCAATACCTCGGGCTCTACCAGGATGTCCATGGCGTCGAAGACGAGCCACACAACGGATACATCCAGCAACTCGCCCGTGACGGCCTAAGCAAGGTCGGTCACCATGGCCCAGGCAGCGCGATGGGGGTGTCCCTCACCGAGTTGCCGCGATGGGGCGATCTGCAATTCGTGACCGCACAGCTCCACAAGCTCCCGTTGATGGAAGATGTGCCGGTCGCGACCGAACTGGTCATCGGCCCGCGTGCCAAGAAGCCATTGGTGATGAAGATCCCGCTTTTTGTCAGTGACATGAGCTACGGGGCGCTGAGTGAAGAGGCGAAGGTCGCCTTGGCCATGGGTGCCGAACTCGCGGGGACCGGCATCTGCTCGGGTGAGGGCGGGATGCTTCCTGAGGAGCAGGGGAGCAACACGCGTTATCTTTACGAATTGGCGTCCGCGAAATTCGGTTACAGCATGGACAAGGTCGCGCGCTGCCAGGCCTTCCACTTCAAGGCCGGCCAGGGCGCCAAGACCGGTACGGGAGGCCATCTGCCGGGCAACAAGGTGTCGGGCAAGATCGCTGAGGTCCGCGGCCTTAACGAAGGTGAGCCCGCGATCAGCCCACCACGTTTCGCAGACCTCAATAGTATCGAGGACTACAGGCGGCTTGCCGACGAGGTCCGCCAAGCCACCGGCGGCATCCCCATCGGGTTCAAGCTCTCAGCACAGCACATCGAAAAAGACATCGATTTTGCACTCGCCGCGAGCGCCGATTACATCATCCTCGATGGGCGGGGCGGTGGGACCGGCTCTGCACCAAATATTTTCAAGCACAACATCTCGGTCCCGACTATGCCGGCACTCGCCCGCGCACGTCGTCACCTGGATAAGATCGGGGTCGGTCGTGACGTGACTCTGATCATCACTGGGGGGCTGCGTATTGACGCCGACTTCTGTAAGGCGCTGGCGTTGGGTGCCGACGGTATCGCCCTGGCAAACTCCGCGATCCAGGCGATAGGCTGCCTGGGGATGCGCGCCTGCAACAGCAACAACTGCCCGGTCGGGATAGCGACCCAGAAGCCGCACCTCCGTGAGCGTCTTGTCTTGGACGCCTCCGCTCAACGGCTTAATAATTTCTTCGGGGCAACGGTTGAGATGATGTCCGTCCTCGCAAGGGCGTGTGGGCATGAATCACTGAGTAAGTTCAGCCGAGACGATCTGACGACGTTCAAGCGGGGGGTCGCGGGCCTTACCGGTGTGACCTACGGCGGTGTCGGCTCAGAATAAGTGTCTATGCCTTGACCAGGACATATATATGGATAGCCCGATCCAACAACTCGTACCTCCCGTGGTGATCATCTCCGCCTGTGGTCTGTTGTGCCTGGCTCAGTTCGCGCGGTATTCCGGGATCATCAGCCGGCTGCGCGGGTTCCACCGCGAGCGGTTTGAGGCCATCACCAAGCTGCGTTCATTAACTGGGAGCGAGCGCGAACTGCTCGCCGATCGGAGCGAGCACCTCGAGCACCAGGCGCACCAGGTGCTATGCCTGGCGAGGCTGATCCGCAGCGCACTGCTGCTATTGGTCCTGGCGGTCATGTGTATGCTCGTCAGCTCACTGATGATCGGGTTGGAACAGGTCTGGCCGGCGGTGGGGAGCAGCGCC
>JAJDCT010000378.1 GCA_029260695.1 Phycisphaeraceae bacterium | reverse complement strand
TAGCGTCAAAAAAAGAAGAAGGAGAACACACGATGGCACAACATTCAGTGAGGTGGGTGGCGGCTGTGACGGCGGCGATTCTGTTCGCCGGCTCGGCCCAGGCTTTAGAGTTCCAGATGTCTGACAGTGTGGTGGACCTGCGCTTCGATGAGTACGGCGCGATCGGCAGCAACTTCGTCAACGACACGCAACTACTGGGGGCGACCGACCTGCCGGCTACACCGACCGATGTGAACATGATGTGGGCAGGCACGGTGTACCTCCCGCAGTTCAATCAGGTGCTGGGCAGTTCATCGCTGGAAGGACGTAACGGCCTGACCACGGGGACGGTACACAACTTCATCGGGCCCAATCAGTTCCGTAGCGAATACATGGCGCCCGTGTCTAACGGCTTCTCACTGGGCGTGAGGGTGGACACTTCTCTGAACAGCCCAGGGATGGTGCATCAGACCTACACGTTCGAGTTGTTCGACGTCATCGGCATCGCCGCTGCCGGGGACAGCGAAGTCATGGTCCACGGCCTGCCGCTGCTGATCACCTACATGCTCGATCCGGACATCGGGACCGATGAAGAGGACGACAGCGGCAGCGTCGCCGCCGGGACCGCACGGGCCTGGGACGAGGACTTCGCCAATCCCGGCAGCGCAACACCAGCGGGCTTCAACGACCCGATGATCGAGATGCTGTCGTTCCTCAACGGCGCAGCACCGGACGAGTTGGGGACCGAGGATTCGGGGGCCGCCGGCATGCTCAACGACCTGGACGACCTGGGGACGCCGCTGTCCACCGTGGATGTGGATGGCCCCGGCGATGACGACGACGGGGCCTACGGGGCACGCTGGGCTCAGATCGACCTGAGCACCATCAACCCGACGGCAACCCTGGAAATAGACATCCAGTTCGGTGGGCCGCATGAGCCACACGACAAGCCCATCCCCGAACCGGTCACCGCGACCCTGGGCATGATGGCCCTGGGCGCCCTGGCTTGGCGGACCACACGCCGACGGGGGCATGGCACACAGTAAGCACGCAACAGTTTGACCTAACGTAGCGCAGAGGCCCACGGGTAAAGTCCGTGGGCCTTTTTGCTACTTGTGCTCAATGACTACAAACTCAACCCGCACCTGCGGAGACCGGGTACGAAGAGAGCCGCCCGTTGTAGCGTGTGAGTTAATGAATGCGCACCCGCCCCAGGCATTACTTCATTGCTGCGTGGGCTTCAACGCGAACACAACGCCCAGAATCACACACAGGGGCGTGATGATGAACAGCGGCGGCAGCATGAAGGTGAAGAACCCGTTCACCAACTCCAGGCAGAGACCCAACAGCAATCCGAACGTAGCCCCGATGAACACGCGACCCGACATCACAGACCTCCTTTGATCCGGCGAAGAAATGCGTAAGGTTTCATATCGCTGTCTGGCTCCGTGGCCGCGGCGGCTAAACCAGGGTGATTAATCGCTCTTCTGCTCACTCCTGCGTATCGGGATCGTGCCGGTGCGGATTTTGAATACCTCGATGCGGCCGGTGTCGCGGTGCCATTTCAGGGCGCTGGACTTGGTGAGGTTGGGCTCGCCATTCACTTCGTAGGTGACCTGTCGGGGGTCGTCGGACCACAGGAGGATGTCGCGTTTGGCTTCCTGGTAGAGCAGGTGGTCGCAGTGGATGGTGTAGGGGCCTTGGAGGATGCGGATGCCGCCGTCGGCCCAGACGCGCTGGAGCTGGGGCTTGGGGGCGTCCTTGGAAAGCCAGCCGCCGCCCGAGGATTTTACCCATTTGCTCTTGGTCGGCGCTTGGAGTTCGGCGGCGAGGTCGGTGCAGTCGAGTTGGACTCGGTCGCCGTCTTCGGGGTCGTGGACCATGGCGACGGCACCCTTCATGGTCATGATGCCGTCGGTCATGTTGATGATGAGCCCATCGGACCACTGGAACGCTGTCAGGCCGCGCCCGCCGAAGTCAATGGACTTGCTGTTTACGGGCTTCGCGGTAGCGGCGGTCTGATCTTTTGACCTGTTTTCCGTGATAAGCATCCGCCCATGGCCGAAGACATGAACCTTCTGCAGGGCCTCGGATGAATCTTCTGGTGTGCCCGTTCCAGGGTCGGTAAACACCATCTTCTGTGAGTCGGTAAGGAAAAGTTCGGTCATCAGGTCGGGGCGCAGGTGTTGGGCGTTTGCGTAGCTTCGTGCGCGGAAGCGGACGTTGCCGGTCATGGTGGCGGTGGCGAGGCGTCGGCCGGCGGTGCGGTCACCCCGGGTGGCCGAATCTTCATCCGCCTTGCTGTCGTCGGCCGTATCGTCTTTAACGAAGACCATGTCGAGCTTATCGCCCATGAGTTCGTTGGTGTCGGTGCCGTCTGCGGAGAATGTTCGGACGTTGCCCAGGAAGTGGGCGGTGCCCTTGGCGTCGTCGAAGTCCATACTTGTGTCCCAGGCGACGCGGACGGTTTTGTCGGGTTCGGCGAGGTCGGGGATATAGTCAAACGAGCCGGGGCCGACGACGTTGACGGTGCGTGCCTGCTGGTCCATGACCAGGTGTTCGCCGGCGAGCGTGGCGTCGGGGCGGATCACTTGGGCGTGGTTCTCCGGTGTGCCGAAGAGCTCTAGCTGGTCCTTGGCGGGCTCGGCGTGCAGGCGGTCGGCCAGGATCTTGACGTCCTGGTCTTTGACGTCGGCCCTGATGTTGCCATATGCATCCAGCGCGCTGACCGCGAGTTTGCCTTCGCCCTTGGGGGCATCTTCAAGCATCGCCAGCGTCAGGCGGTCGGCGGTCATGTCCAACTCGATGTAATCCACCGCGACATCGCCTGTGAATGTGGCGGACTTGACGCTCTTGATCCGTGAACCACCTGCCGGGGAACGTGTGTCCTGTTTGGAAGTGTCTGCCTTGTCTTTGAGGTAGAACTCCAGGTCGAGCTGGTTGTCGAAGGCGACGGTGATCCGGTCGGGTATCGGGTGTCGGGTATCGGGGCTCGGGGTTTGGGAAGTAGGCTGTGCGTTGGTTTGGTTATCAGCGGGTGCCTGTTCATCGTTTTTGATGAGCCCGACGAGTTTACCGGGGCCCAGGACGTAGCCGGAGCCGTGGAGTTGATCGATAGAAAGCTCACGGCCGATGAGTGTGCCCAGGCCGAGCGCATCAACGGTGAAGGGTTCCGTGTCCGTGCCTTCAACGAGCAGGCGTGCGTTCTGGCTGAAGAATGAGACGCGCTTAGGCGCGATGATGGTTTCGCTACGGTCGGTGAGGATGGTGGCGGGCGAGCCCTTGACGACCACCATGACGTCGTCGGGCCCGGCCAACTCATCGGGGACGTCGCTCAGCGGTGTGATGACCAGCCGACCGGCCCAGGTGATGACCACGTCTTCGTCGGTGAAGGCCGCCAGGGAACGGGGGTCGTGCGTGTTGGCGGGGAGTTGCCCGATACTCGCGGTCAGTGCGTGCAGCAGCGCGCCGCGCAACGGGTCCGATGACGCAAGCTGGATCTGTCGGGAGGCGATCGTGGGGGATGGCTCGATGACTCCAACCTCATCGCCGGGGGTGTCGGTGCTGTCGGCGGGCTCTGTGTCATCCAGCCCCCCCGCCGCATTGGCGCTGAAGACGGCCGAGAGGTCGTCGCCTTCAATGACGTACTGATCCTGCCCGACACGGACATCGTTCAACTGCTCGAAAGTGGCGAGATAGAACTGGACCGGGCGGTCGCCGGCGTCGCTTGGTGTGGAGTCGGGTGGGTCTGTGTTGGGGACGTTAGCGCTGCGGGCGGGTTTCTTCTGGAGTTGAGTCTGTTCCTGTAATGCGACGGCCGATGAATCGGCCTCCGCCGAGGGGGCGGGCGCGTTCGGGGGAGGCGAGTCGAATGTAGCTTTGGGCTCGGGGATGTAGTGAAGTGACTGGCCCTGCTCGATGACCAGGCGTTCGATGCGGTGGCGTCGCTGGTTGTAGTTCAGGCTCAGGCCTTTGCCGAGGAACTGGACCTGTGGGCCTGTCATGAAGATCGGGCCGTCGCTGTCGATCTGCTGGAGCTCAAGGTCGAACTGGACCGGCTCGTCGAAATAAAACCGCGTCACGATGTGGCGCTCGGAGTCGAAGTCGACCGGTGAGCCGTCGGGGGTTTCGTAGAGGGTGACGACGACGTTGCCACTCATCTCACCCTCCCGGGGGTGGTTGTCCGGGGCAACGACGATGGCCTGGTCGGCGGTCATCGCCAGCTCCCTGCCCGGGGCGAGCTCGATCTTCACGTCCATGGGGGTGAGCTTGCCGACCCCATCGGGCAGCGGCATGAGTTGATCCCCGGTGATGCGCATCAGCCGGCCGCCGTCATGGCTTTCGTAGTAGAACCCCTGGGAAATCCCGACGGGCAGTTGATTCTCGCTTTCGGCCCCGCCTAAGAAGATGTCCGGATTCTCTGGGATCGTCGAGGTGTTGTCTCGAGCCCCCGAGCCCGGGCCCCCGGTGATCACCGCCAGCAGAAGCACCAGCGCCGCGACGGCCACGGCGGCCCCGATCGTTAAAAGCTTGTTCGGCATCTGTGTATTTTCAAGCCCAGCCGGTAAACATGCAAATGACCCTGTAGGTGTCTGCGGGCAGCCTAATGGCATCGGCCCGACGGTCGCCGGGGTCAGCCGGGCGCGTTATGATCGCCCTACCGGATAAGCCCTCGATGAAGTTACCCGCCTAAGGAGCGAGCCAAGCATGATCGGCAAGATATTCAAGGCCTACGACGTCCGCGCGATCTACCCATCCCCGCTGAACGAGGACGCCGGCTGGAAGGTCGGTTACGCGGTCGGTGAGTTCTTTAAAGTTGGCAACGCCGGGCAGCCCGGGACGGTCCTGGTCAGCCGGGACCACCGCCCAAGCGCTCCGTCGATGGCCAAGGCGTTGATCCAAGGGCTCCGCGCCGCGGGCATGGATGTCATCGACCTCGGCCAGGCTGACACGTCATTGATGTACTTCGCGATCCCCCACATCACCGGCGCGCTGGGCGGGGTGCAGACCACCGCCAGCCACAACCCGATCAACTACATCGGGTTTAAGATCTCGGGCCCCGGTGCCAGGCCGATCGGTGCGGACTCCGGGTTGAAAGAGATCCAGAAAATCGCGGAATCGATCGACTCGACCGGCAAGCCGGCCGTAGGCAAGCTGGAGGAGCGCGACCTCTGGGACGGGTACCGCAACCACATCCTGGGATTCATGTCGCCTTTGAAGCGCCCGATGAAGGTCTACATCGATGCCTGCAACGGGATGGCGACCAAGCTGGTGCCCGAGGTGTTTGGCGGGGTCGAGAAGCTGACGATCGTGAAGGAGAATTTTGATTTCACGGACCAATGGGCCCACGAACCCAACCCGCTTGTCGCTGAGAACATGGTACCGACACAGGAGGGTGTGAAGCGTGAAGGCGCGGACCTGGGCGCGTGTTTTGATGGGGACGCAGACCGGTGCATGATTACCGATGAGAAAGGCGAGATCATCGGCTGCGACCATCTGACCGCCCTGTTGTGTGACCACTTCCTCAAACAACAGGCCGGCTCGTCGGTGGTGTACGACCTGCGTGCCAGCAAGGTCGTCGAACAGACGATCCAGAAGCTGGGCGGCAAGCCCGCACGCAGCAAAGTCGGGCACGTCAACATGAAGGCGCTGCTGCGCGAGACGGACGGGATCTTCGGCGGGGAATTGTCCGGGCACTTCTACTTCAAGCACAACAGCTTCGCCGATTCGGGCGCGATCGCGTTTGCGGCGGTGCTCACGGTTTTGAGCGAGAGCGATAAGCCGCTTAGCGAGTTGATCGCCCCGTACAAGCAGTACCCCCAGTCCGGGGAGATCAACTTCGAGGCTGAGGACAAGGCCGGCATTATGGCCGGGCTGAAAGAGACCTACGCGGCCGACGCCCAGATGATAGACGACCTGGACGGCGTGACGATC
>JAJDCT010000377.1 GCA_029260695.1 Phycisphaeraceae bacterium | reverse complement strand
TTTTCGTCGAACAGGGTGTTCTTGGTGTACTCGGTGATCTGGTAGTTGGTGCCGACGGCGATCTCGCCGAGGCTGCGAGCGCCGGGGTCCTGGTCGAGCATGTCGATTAAGAAGGCCTGGTTCTTGCTGGCTTTTGCGTCGACGACCCGGCCCTTCTCGAAGGTGAGTTCGATGTCGTGGACCTCTCGGCCGTGGTAGACCGCGGGGAAGGAGTATTTGACCACGCCGTTGACCCCGCCGCAGTCGGCGTTGAGGTTCGGGCCGGTGAAGACCTCGCCGTCGGGGAAGTTCTCGTGGCCGCAGCAGTTGATCCAGGTCATCCCCTCGACGTTGACGGTCAGGTCCGTGCCGCGCGGGGTCTTGAAGTGGATGATCTTCTTGCCGTTGAGGTAGTCGACGACCTTCTGCTGGCGGTCTTTGATCTTCATCCACTGGGCGACCGGGTCGTCCATGTCCAAGTGACCAGCGTTGAAGACGAAGTCTTCGTATTCCGTGAGACTCATCTCGGCGTCCTGCGCACTTGCAAGCGTGGGGTATTGCGTCCCGGCCCACTTCAACGGCTTAACCCCCGGCCCCCCGGGTTTGCCTTTGGGATCACTCGCGGCGGCGGCGCGTTCCATGAAGATGTGCATGACGGGCTTGCGTGCCGATGACGCGATCCCCTGACGCTTAGGGTCGACGCGCGACAGGCTCTTGGTGTTGGTCTCAGCCCACAAGCCGATCGACACATCTATGGTCTTGATCTCTTCAAGTGCCAGCGGGCTGACGTATTTAAGCTGCTCGTCGTTGCCGTGCTTAAAGAGGATGTTGCTTGCCGATTCGGGCGTGCACTTGATGAAGGGGTGTGCCCCTGCCTTGACCACAGCCTCGTAGAGCGCTTCGAGCATCGGGATCGCCACCGGCGCCCCGGTGAGTCGCACCAGTTGCCCGGGCTTGACGCCGGTAGAGTATTCAACCAGGACGCGGGCCAGTTTATCGAGTCGTGGGTCACGCAAGGCGGGTCTCCGGGGGGCCGGGGGCGGGGGTCCAGGGATGAGTCACGCCTGCCCGTCAGACTTACTCAGTTGCGTCGGCGGGGGTGAACTCGAAGCGATCTATGATAACTTCATGCGGGCCGGGCGTGTCGGGCCAGTCATTTCCCCAGAGGAAGTAGTTGATGAACGCCTTCTCGACGGATTCTTTGGGGACGTCCGGGCCCTGGTAATGCCATGTACGGTGCGGGCTGTCGGGCGGGTCTGCGTGGCCGGGGTAGGACTCGAAAGTTGCCCGGCCTGGCAGCCAGGTGAATCGGTGTGTGCTGGTGTTTTCCAGGGGCGTGCTGCCGTGGTTGATGTTTCCGCCGTGGCCGTAGGGCTGGACGGTGTACATCGCGTGGACGACATCACGGCCGATCCCGCCACTGGTGATCTCGATATCCAGCTCGTGGTCATCATCAAGGTAAGTGAACAGACCTAGCACGATGTTGCGGTCCTGATTCGCGACGTCGCCGGTGATTCGGAAGGTGTAGGTGCCGTAGCCCAGGGATTCGACGGTGTTCATCTGTGGGCAGTACCACCGGCCGTTGTAGAACCTGATCGCCAGATGCAGGCGGCCCTGCTTGTCGACGTTCACAACCTCTTTGGAGTCGGACCAGAAGTTACGTCCCGGGGGCAGGGGCACTTCAGAAGGTGGCTTGACGATCCAGTCGTAGCCTGACCAGTTGAGGGTACGTCCACCTCTGTGGCCGTGATCTTCTGGGAGTGGGTCGCCCTGTGGTACATCATCGGCGGGTTCAGCGATTCCATTGAGCTCAAAGGTGTCGAAGTCGATCACGCCGGCCCCGATGCGGAGGATGACGGCCAGGTTTTTCTGCTTCTGGATAACGGCCGGCTTGGCGTAGCGCAGATGGTCGATGGGGATGGAGACCTGGGCCCACTCCTCGCCGACGTGTCGCATGTACTTGTCTAACGGCAGGGACCTGCGGTCGTTGTTCGGTGCGGTCAGCGTCAGCAGGGCGTTGGGTACTTCGCCATCGATCAGCCTTGCCTGGAACGTCAGTTCTTTGAAGTCGTAGATGTTCTGGCCGTGCAGCGGGATGACGAATCCGCCGTAGCCGCCGTCCTCGACATGGAAGGCGATCCGCGCGGCCTGGCCAGGATGCCCCTCGGTGAGTGTTCCTGTGACCTGGGTGCCAGAGTCCGGCATCTCATCCTGGTCGGCAAAGCAAAGCGGGGGCTGGTTGTCGTCGAAGCCCGTCAGGAGCTGTACGGCAGGATCATCCATTGGCAACGGGGTCTGCTCGGCTCGACAAAAGCTGACCACGCAGGACAAAGCCAAGGCGGTTGTTACGATCCCAATGCAGGGTTGAGGCATAATCGTCTCCAGATGAGGGCCTATACTTCGGTGCGTCCATGTAATGTAATGCGGATTACCCAGCGGGCATAGCGGATCCTGCCGAGATGGATTAATTTTTCCGGGAGCGTAGTTGCCCCGATCACCTGCCGGGCTTAGGTTGTAGCGAAGCGCATGGTGTACAACGACGAACCCCAAGGCGATTCGATCCCCAACGCGTCCCGGCGCTCGGACGCGCCGCATCCCATCGACAACCCAGCCGCACATCAGGCCGCCGCAATCCCCGACACGCTGGTGGAGGGTCGGTTCGGCACGATGCTCGAGCCGGTGTTGCAGTTGGTGTGTGAGGGTCGGCTGTCGGAGGTGGGCTGGTTCCGGACGGACTGGCAGCGCGGCGGGGCGGTGACGGGGTACGCAACCTATCGTGATGACGGGGGCGTGGATCGGCCGGTGGTGGTGAAGATGCCGGTGCCGCCTTGCGAGTTGCAGTGGATGTCGGCGCTGCAGGACGCGCCGGACGTGGTGCCGACGCTGTTCGCGGGGGGCGAGATGCTGGGGGGGTATGACATGGCTTGGCTGGTGATGGAGCGGCTGCCGTTTGGGCCGTTGGGTTCTGCGTGGGACGGCCAGGAGTTTGAGCTGTTGATCGGGGCGATCGGCCGGTTTTATCAGGCGGCTTCGCGGTTCCCGATCAATACCGAGCGCTACCACCGCGACTGGGATGGCATCTTCAATCAGGCACGGCGGTCGGTGCGTGACCATGCGTTACCCGAGCCCCAGCGGTGGAGCAAGGCGCTTAAGAAGGCGCACCGCAAGTACAGGGACTGGGTCGCGATCTGGAACGATCGGCCGTTGGAGTATTGGTGCCACGGAGACCTGCACCTGGGCAATGCGATGACGCGGAGCGAACCGCCCGGGGGCCCGGCTGTGCTGTTTGATCTGGCGAAGGTGTGTGTCAGCCACTGGGTGCAGGACGGGGTGTACCTCGAGCATCTTTACTGGGGCCGACCCGGCGATCTTGACGGGCACAAGCTCTGTAAGGAACTGGCGCATCACCGTAAGAAGCTGGGGTTGGCGGTGTAATCTGATTGGGCAGACCTCGCACAAGCGAAACGCGCGCTGTTGGCGATGAGTGTGCCGGCGAAGCTCGACCTTGATGGCAACGCGCACTATGTGCACGGGGCGCTGAAGGTGCTTGAGCGGGCGGTGAAGTGATATGTCCTTAAGAGGGATTCATACCAATTACGATTGAAACTCTTGTCCTTCTATACGGGCCAATCCCCCGGCAAAGCCGGGGGCTGAGGGCAAGCGTCCCCCATGAATTAAACAGAATCCGTATCACCACGAAGAGCGAAGCGTTCGGAGAAGATGGGCCGCGAATGAACGCCGATAAACGCAAACAGTAAACCGGCACTGAGTCTGACGCAGAGCTATTCACTTCTATCTGCGTTTATTCGTGGGTGATATCTCGAATCACCGGCAGGGCCGGGGGCTGAGGGGCAAAACGATTGTGAAGGTTGACCGCGTATCGGTCAGTGGGTGTACTTGCGTGGCAGGTCTTTGGGCAGCCGGCAGAGGATATCGTAGGGGTGTGAGTTGGCGAGGCGGGCGAGGTTGGGGACGCTGTTGGGAGCATCGGGGTCGTCTGAGATGATGTGGACGGTGGCGTTCATGAGGGCTTGGACGTCGCCGCTTTCATTTTTGTCAGAGGTGTTTTGTCCGGTGGCATTTTGTCCGGCGGCGCTTAGTCCGGGGGCGTCGGTGAGGTCGATGGAGAGCTGGTCCATATTGACTTTGCCCAGGACCGGTGCGTCCAGGTAGGTGCCGTTGTCATCAAGGAAGACCCGGACGCTGGCCTGGTTGCCCAGCGCCAGGGGGTAGCCGTCGCCGTAACCGATCGGGATGACGCCGACGACGCTGTTGCGTTTGAGTTTGTGCGTGCTGCCGTAGCCGACCGGGGTCCAGCGGGGGTATCGTTGGACGTGGTTGATGCGTGTGACCCAGCGGATGGTGTGTTCGAGTACGGGGGCATCTTCGAGGATGGGTCCGGGCGCGAGTAGCTCCGGGCCGTAGCCGTAGAGCGCCAGTCCCGGGCGGACCACGTCCAGGTGGAACCGCCGGTCGCGCAGGGTGGCGAAGCTGTTGGCGATGTGTATCAGGCAATCGTCCGGGAGGTATTCAGCCTGCTGGGCGACGGCGGCTTGGAGTTGCTCGAGCTGCTCGTATGCGAAGTCGGGGTTGTC
>JAJDCT010000376.1 GCA_029260695.1 Phycisphaeraceae bacterium | reverse complement strand
TCGTCGGGGACGAGTTGGTAACGCACGGCGGTCTTGTTCTCATGGTCACGCTTAAGCAGCCAACGCCCGTCGTAGAGGTACCAGAGGTCGGGCTCTGTCCAGTAGTCGTCGACCATCTTCCGGTCGAAATGGACCGCGAACTGTGGCGGTGGGCCGGCCCGGTAAACCAGCGTCCCGAAGCGGCGCTGCTCGTCGCCCAGCAGTAACTGGTTACGGTCGTAGCGGAGTTTGGCGGTGAGCGACTTCACATCCTCCGCTGCTTCTTCGATCCGCTGGAGCCAGGCTTCGGCGTGTGCCTTTTCGGGTGGATACGCTTGAACCGGCACAAAAGCCTCGGAGTCCTGATCGTCAGAAGGCATCGCCGCCGGCTGAGTGTTGGGGGCGCTGGCGGGTGCTGAATTGGGTAGTGAGGTGACCGGCTGCGTGACCGGCTGCGTGACCGGCTGCGTTTCTGGCGCGGTGGAGGGTGTTTCTGTGACGGCCGGATCGTCGGCACACGCGGTGAAAGTCAGGAGCAGCAACAGCACAGCGGGTAGGGTGTATCGCATCCCCCTATCTTACTTGGTTTGACGGCTCAATCGCGACCCCGGAACCCGACGTGCTAACTCTTTGATATCAAGGCTCATCATTTACAGAAAATAAGATAATATTTAGCCTAAATATTATCTTTGTGGGACGTGATTAGCTGTGTGACTTGGTGCGTGATTAGTGTGATGCAATTGCTGGGAGCAAACGTTATTTTAAAACAGAGCGGCTCTTATTGGGGCCGGTCGACTTTTAGGATGTGAATCAAAGTGAGGTCAGGACGTATGGGGGGCCGGGAATTTCTCGAATACGGCGTGTGTCGGGTCCAGAGATTTGATGCGTTGAGAGACTTTGTCACGGACATCGCCGAGGTGCCCGACGAACCACCCGGCCAGGCATGGGTGAGTCGCGAGCCGGTCTATCTGTTTGGTGACTTCATCACTGGGTTTGCCCTCAGCGCTGATCGGGACGGATTGGACCAGCAGCACGCCTGCCCGGTCGGCGGCTTCGTACAAGAGTTCCGGGCCGTAGTGGTCGCGTACCATCAGCAGTGAATCGCCCGTCGCCGGCAGGAGTGTGTTTTCATCGACGCGGTCGACCATGATGACACTCTGGATCTTGCAGTGTTGTCCGTTGACCAGGAACCCGGGCGTGCCTTGTGCATCATGATCTTTGTCCCGGCGGACACTGGTGAGCCCGAAGGTGGAGGTCTGTTCATCGACGATGCTGTCGCCTTGGATCAGGCTGAGGGTCAGCTTGTACAGCGGTTGGTCGCCCATGCCTGCCGGCCACCAGCGCTGCGGGCAGACGACCTCGAAACGCACGGAACCCTCACCGTCGCGCACGGGTGTGCGGGTCTGGCCTTCGTCGTGGAAGCCGTCCAGGCCCTGGATGGTGATATGGACGTCTGCCTCGCCGGTGAAGCCCGCGGTGGCTTGCGGGATCGATCCAGCCGTGCAGAAGTGGGTATCGATGACCGCCTGGTCTTCATCCACATAGCGGACCAGCGGCCGGACGGAAGACAATTTTAATTCCCCAGTCATGGCGTAACTCCTGTTAAGGCGGCGGGGATGCGGTCGTCCTGTTAAACTGTATTATCGACTATGACGGAAAAGAAGCGCAGTAAAAAACTGTTTTGTGTGTCGGGAGGGGCTGGGGGGCTTAGGCGGCTTGTGTGGGCTTGAGAAGTGTTCGTTTTTACACGTTGTGGTGATATAGGACGGCGTTGATACATGATTGCAAGGAGTTGTTTGATGACGACGTTCCTGGGTATGGGGATACATTGGCCTGTTTTGTTGTTGCTGGCCTTGGCTGTCTGCCTGACGGTGTCGTCGACCGGCGTATCCGGTGCCCCAGGTTCACCCGGTTCCCCCGGCTCCCCCGGGCCTGATGATCCCAAGCAAACAGGTGAGATGCGACACGGTATGCCGTTGCAGTCGGATGGTAAGACTCGGACGCAGATGTTCTTTGAGAGGATCATCCTCGAGGTCCAACCCGATCTAGCCGGCAAGCCCGACCGGCTGCCGCAGTACCTCGCGCTATTTAAAAGGTCGGCATTGAACGATCACAGGCTGATGGCGTTTGATGCGCATGCAAACTGGGATGCCGATCGTGCGGCCGTGGTGCTCACGGGGTTTATTGAATTTCAAGAGCAACGTGACGCGCTGGTTGCATTCCTGGGTGTGCTGGGCTTTGAGTTGGTCGACGACCACACCGAGCTGATGCCCGCGGCGTCGTTGGGCGAAAAGCGTTTCGGTGTTGTTAAGTTGGCTACGGCGTTCTTGTACCGGCGGCCGGACGAGGCCAGCGAGACGCTCACGCAATCACGCCTCGGCGACCCGGTGTTTCTGCTGCGGCCGGCGGAAGACGGGTTCTTTTACTGCCACGGCTGGGACGGGTACGTCGGGTTCATCCGGGGCGAAGACATCGAGCGGGTGGATGCCGTGGGTCTGACCGCTGCGATGCCCAAGCCGGGCACAACCCACACCGATGCCGCGATTGAGGCGGGGTCCCAATGGATCGGTACGCCTTACAAGTGGGGCGGCACGACGGCCGACGGTGTTGATTGTTCGGGGCTCATGCGGCACTCGTTCGCCACGATCGGCGTGCTGCTGCCCCGTGATGCGGATCAACAGGCGCTGGTGGGTCGACTCACCGCCACCCGCTGGCACCGCGACGGGATGCGGCGGGGCGACCTGATGTATTTTCTTAATTCACGTGGCCGGATCAATCACACCGGCGTTTACATCGGCGATAACAAGATGCTCGAATCAGGCGGCCCAGGCGTCCGCATCCTCAGCCTCGACCCGGCAGACCCCGAATACAACGAGAAACGGGTCAGCCGATTCTGTTTCGCCAAGCGCGTCGTCGAGTAATTCGATTCTCCTGTAGTTCACGTTTGTGTTATCGAT
>JAJDCT010000375.1 GCA_029260695.1 Phycisphaeraceae bacterium | reverse complement strand
TCTCGATCGAGTCGGCGATCAGGTCGCGGGACTGAAGCGAGAAGCTCATCCCATCGGTGCCCATCGAGATCCCGTCGCTGACACCGATCGTGTTGAACCGCATCCCGACCATGTCGGCCGCAACAACACCCTCCTTGACCTTTGCCGCCAGGTCCATCAGGTGCATGTTGCAGGTGTTACCTTCGTACCAGACGCTGCCGATCCCGATTTGGGCCTTGTCCATGTCGGCCTCGGTCATGCCCGTGCCGTAGAGCATGGCCTGGCTGGCGCCCTGGCTCTTGGGCTGGGTGACTCGGCTGGAAAACTTGTTGAGTTGTGCGGTCATAGCTGCGGTCCCGTAGTGCGTATTTGTTGAGCCGGGCATTGTAGCAAAGCGGCGTCATCCGATCGGATGGCGCATCAGCCCGAGATAAACCGCCACGCCGCGCTCGAGCTGATCGGTGCTGATGTATTCGTCTTTGGTGTGGGCCTTATGGATTTCACCGGGCCCCAGTACGACGGTCGGCAGGCCGGCCCGGCCGAAGTAGCTGCCGTGCGTGCCGAACGGGGCGCCCAGTGAAAGCGTCGGCAGACCAAGCCCCGCGAGTACCTGCGTGATCGTCGCGAGCAGCGATTCGCCTCCTTGGGGAAGGAGCGGAGGGTGGGTCGTGATAGCCTCAACCGTGTATTCAATAGTTGGGTCTTGCGCTTTGGCCTCATCAATCACACCGGCAAATGCCTGTAACACCGACTCGAAGTCTTCCCCCGGCACGACGCGGCGGTCCACGTCGGTCACACAGGTATCGGGGATGATGTTCATGGCGCTGCCGCCACGGATCATGTTGACGCTGCATGCCGCTTGGCCCGTCAGATCGTGTTCCGCGGTGAGCCCCGGGATGTAGTTTGTTTCGATTGTATTTATGAGCCGAGCCATCATGCTGATTGCGTTGCGGCCCTCGTGGGGGACCGACGAGTGGGCTGCGACCCCGTGCGTGGTGACCTGCCAGCGGATCAACCCGTTATGAGCGATCACCGGATGCAGCTCCGTTGGCTCGCCGACGATCACGCCCCGGGGCACAAACCCAAGCGACGGGTAATCGTTTTCCAGGAACGATTCGGCCCCGAGCATCCCGACCTCTTCGTCGACCCCAAAAAGAATCGCGACTTTGTTCGGGCCGGGCGCACTGCCCGCATATTCTTTCAGTGCCCACAGCATGGCCGCGCCGGTCCCCTTGGTGTCGCACGCGCCTCGGCCGTAGACCTTCCCATCTCGTAATTCCCCGCCAAAAGGCTCGACCGTCATCCCCTCAACCGCGACCGTATCCATGTGGCTATCAAATAGCAGCCAAGGCAAACCGGCCTCTACTTCATGCGTGACCAGCAACTGGTCCGCTCGGCCGTTCACCGGCAGCCGCCGGGTCTTGAGCCCCCAACCCTTGGCCGTCCGTTCGATCCAATCACAAAGCTCCGTCTCGGCGCGCGGCCTACCCGTCATGGTGCCATTCACGCTGTCGATACGCACCATTTCTTGAAGCGTCTGGACCACGGAATCAGGTGGCGGCGTGCCCACAGCTAGAACCGCCTCCGCGTCGGATTAAGTAGCAGGTTGTCGTGCCCGGGGATAATCACGTCCGCGATCTCCACCGCTTCCATGAAACTCTCCTGCGCCTGGTTCACATCGTACGCCCCACGCAACACCCGTCCCTGCTCGAGGTGCTCGGCGGTAGCGATCGCGTCCCCGGCGATGATCGTGGTTGAGTTGGGGTGACTCAATAACAGCCCCGAAAGACCCGGGGTGTATCCCGGCATAGGGAACAGGTCCACATGCTCCGCGAGCTTGTCCGGTGCGGCTTCGCATTTTTTCATCATAGCAAGGTCCTGCTCGATGAGCGCACGCATCTCTTCGTCTTCTTCCTGCCCCAGTTTTTCGATCAGAGCCACGCCGACCTGCTCGCGCTCGGCCTCGGCGACCAACCACCGGGCCTTAGGAAACGCCGTGATCCCCCAGCGGTGTGACGGCCTAAAGCAGGTCAGGAATACGTCCGTGACATCGTCCGGTCCCAGCCCGCAACGCTCCGCCAGCCTCGCCGCGATCACCTGGGCCGGCAGCCCCGGATCCACCAGGATCACCCGGTCCTCGCTGCGCACCAGTGTCGTTGTCGCGTGGGGTGTCCTCGCCTGCGTCTGCTTGTCCCACAACTCGTGGACGCTCAAAGCGCCGATACTGATGATCCGGTAGTCCATGGGATGAAGAAGCCTTTAAGAAGAAGACGTTAGCCGTAAGTTATGAGCTAACCGCGTGTGTGTTTGTTTGCGTGACGATCCGCAGCCCGCTAAACCCCAGACCCTAAACCCCAGGCCCAATCCGCTACTCTTTAAAATGATCCACCTGAAGCCAGGGCAGTTTCCCGCCGTGCTCGCGCTTCTTCTGCTTCATCTTTTCGATCACCAGGTTCGGCAGCATCCGGTGCAGCCGGTCGATGTCGCCCCCCGCGGCGATCTGTTTGATCAGCGTTGAGCTGGCGAAGGCGTAGGCGTCGCCGGTCATGGTGAACACGGTCTCGACGTCGGCGATCGCCCGGTTGGTCAACGCGAGTTGGAACTCGAAATTCAGGTCGGTCACGTTACGCAGCCCACGCAGCACCGCCGTGGCCCCGACTGCCCGGGCGAAGTCCACGGTCAGCCCCTGGTAGCAGCGGACCTCCACATGTTCGTCGCACTGCTCGCGGATCAGGGCCTCGATCATGGACAGCCGCTCGTCCATGCTGAACAGTTCGCCCTTGGCCGGGTTGTGCCCGATCGCCACGATCAGCTTGTCGAACAGCCGCTGGCCCCGGCGGATCACGTCCAGGTGCCCGTTGGTGATCGGGTCGAACGTGCCAGGGAAAAGCCCGATTTTCGGCTGATCATTCATCCGGGGAGTATATCAACGGCCTACCACCCCAGGCCAGCCCGCCACCCACAGCGGATGATGCCCCCCGGATGCCCCCTGAGGCTCCCGAATCAGCCGGGTTGGCTACCCAGCCTCTACAGACCGACCTGATGCGGGGCCTCCAGCTTTTTTTGATGCCTGCCGGTGGACCGCCGGGGGATTGAATTGGTTACTTCCTGTGTTGCCGATGCGGGCGGCGGTGAGAGCCGCAAAAGCACGCAGGCGACCCGGCCGAAGCGTCTTGTACCCGCACACCGGCCGAATATCCCAGCCCTGGATCGGGTCTCGTACCGGCATGCCTCCCCGGTCGAGACCTTTTTTTTGCGCTTACTTCGCCTCCACAATGACCGGCCTGGGTCGGGGCCAATATCGTTGGATGCTCTGGCGGGCGTAGCAGGGGGTGTTGCCTTGACAGATCGGGCCTGAGACGGTGTAATGCCCTGTTCGAAACAGCAGGGCCGTGCGGCTCTGGACTTCCTGGCAACCCGCGGAGCCGTAGCCACGGCCGAGCACCACGAGGCGTCCCGCAAAACGGGATGGATTAAATTATGGCCAACTACACCGGCCCCAAAGTCAAGCTCTCCCGCCGCGTCGGCGTCCCCATCGCCGACATCCCCAA
>JAJDCT010000374.1 GCA_029260695.1 Phycisphaeraceae bacterium | reverse complement strand
CATGAAGATCAGCCGGCACCCGATCAGCCTCGACCGCCCGGTCGGCGAGAGTGAAGACTCCTACTTCGGTGACTTCATCGAGGACCAGGCCGCAGACAACCCCTCGGAGACCGCGACCAGCGACATGCTCCGCAGCCGCATAGAGCAGGTCCTCAAGACCCTGACCTACCGTGAACGCGAGATCATCAAGCTCCGCTACGGCATCGGCGACGGGTACACCTACACACTCGAAGAGGTCGGCCGGATATTCAAAGTCACCCGCGAGCGCGTCCGGCAGGTCGAGGCCAAGGCCATCCGCAAGCTCCAGCACCCCGTCCGTGCCCGCAAGCTCCAGGGCTTCGTCGACGGCACACTTGAAGAGGAAGAAGCAATCCGCTGAGTGCTTCCCACAACTTAATCGATATCTGAAATGAACAGCCCCACCCGGAACGGTGGGGTTTTTCATGCAATTTGATACGGGTTCTGCTTGATTCGTCGGCGGCAGCTTTTCCCTCAGCCCCGGCTTCGCCGGGGGTTTGGCCACGATGATGGGCGCGAGATTTAATCGTGATCCGTATGAGTGAGGTAATACTACACGCCCGGCTTCGATGTATCAGAGCCTACCTATCAGTCCACTCCGCGTCATCTACTCCGCGAACATCGCGTCGACGAACTTCGCGGGGTCGAAGGGTTCGACGTCGTCGGGGGTTTCGCCAACGCCGATGAACTTCACGGGGAGGTTCAGGGCCTCGCGGATGGCGATGACGATCCCGCCGCGAGCGGTGCCGTCGAGCTTGGATAGGAATATCCCGGTGACATCGGTGGCGTCGGCGAAGACCTTGGCCTGATTGATCCCGTTCTGGCCGGTAGTCGCGTCGATGACGAGGATGACCTCGTGGGGAGCTCCCGGTATCTGTTTGGCGACAACCGAACGTATCTTCGTCAACTGCCGCATCAGGTGGTCCTGGGTGTGCAGTCGGCCGGCGGTGTCCAGGACCAGCACATCCACGTTGCGTGCGACCGCGGCCTGGGCGGCGTCGAACGCGACCGCAGCCGGGTCACCGCCCTGTTGGCCCTTGATGACTTGCACGCCTAACCGCTCTGACCAGACCTCCAATTGTTCGACCGCCGCGGCGCGGAACGTGTCGCAAGCCGCGAGCAGGACGGTCTTGCCTTCGTCTCGCAGGCTCTTGGTGATCTTGGCGATGCTCGTGGTCTTGCCGGCCCCGTTGATCCCCGCAACCAGGATCACGGTCGGCCCCTCGCCGGGTGGGGCGAAGTGCAGGCTGCGGTCGGTCTCCGGGTAATAAGCACGCAACTGGTCCTTGAGGAACTCAAGCGCCTCATCGCCGGATGTGATCTCGCCACGTTCGAACGCCGCCTGGATGTCCTTGCGGATTTCCACTGCGGTCTTGATCCCGATGTCGGCCTGGATCATCGCACGTTCGAGGTCTTTGAGTAGCTCGGGGCTGAGTTTCTTGCCCGTGAGGATCGTCCGCACCGCCGCCGCTGACCCGGTGCGTGTCCGAGTGAGGCCCTGTTTGAGCTTGTTAAGCGCGGTTTTGAATAGGCTCATGGGGGCAGGGTCTAGGGTTCAGGGCCGAGGGTTCAGGCTAAAGATTTAGAGCTAGCGGTGGCTAAGCGCTTTCGCCGCTTTTCGCGTCATCAAGCCAGGCCTGCTCGTCGGCGGAGTCTGCTTCAGCGGGCGTGTCCCCCGGTATGTCCCCCGGTATATCCCCCGTCTCATCCGCCGGATCAATGGTCTTCGCGAATTTATCCAGTACGCCATTGACAAACGCGGGGCTCTGCTCGCTGGCGTAATTCTTAGCGAGTTCGATCGCCTCATTGATCGCGACCTTGACCGGTGCGTGGCCGGTGACGATCTCGTGGTAGGCCAACCGGAGGATCGCCCGGTCGACAGGTGGTTGGCGGTGGGTCGGCCATTCGGGGGCGAGTTCGGCGATCTTGCCGTCCGCCTCGGCGTGTTGCGCCCACGCCGCCTGCGCCAGGTCCGTGCCTTCTTCCCGCACACGGGCGTTATCGAAGTTGTCGTCCAGGCCGTCAATGATCGCCTGGCGATCGCGCAGGCCGGTCACGTCCATCTGGTACAGCACCTGCATCGCAAGCCGACGCACGTCCCGGCGGTTGCCGCTCCCGGAAGCTTCCCCGGAAGCTTGCCCGGAAATCCCTTCACGAGCATCCGGATCGGCCTTGGGGTTTTGTTCTGTCATTGCGTCTTCCATAATCTGTCACACTCACCGCGAGCCGCTGTCCACAACTCACTATAACTTCTTCATCAGGTCCGCCATCTCGATCCCCGTCATCATCGCGCTGCGACCGGCGTTGCCCATCTTCGAGCCGGCCCGGTTCACCGCCTGTTCCAACGTGTCACACGTCAGCACCCCGAAGATGCAAGGCACGCCCGTCGACACGGCGACATCCTTGATCCCCTTGGCTGTCTGCTCGACCACATGATCGTAATGATCGGTCTCGCCTCGGATCACGCACCCCATGCAGATCACCGCCTTGTACTCGCCCGATTCGGCCAGCTTCTTCGCCGTCACCGGCAGCTCAAAGCTCCCCGGCACCCACACCACCGTCAACGCCCCCGCGTCCCCGCCCAGCCGGACCCAGGTGTCCACCGCCCCGTCCAGCAGATGCTTGGTAATGAACTCATTAAACCGAGCCACCACCACCGCGATCTTCACGTTGTTATCAGCGATCAGGTCGCCTTGGATGGGTTTCGGTGGCGTGTCAGGCACGGGTGGCTCGTTGGGAGGGTGTTCGGGGTGAGCCGGGCATTGTATCGCCGGTGATTTAACGCTGCCAACGGCGGGCGGCTTATTCTCAGGTGGGGGTATGGCCAACGCATTTGGAAGTTCTGGGTGGTTCGCCCACAGGCAGACGGGTGCTGCATCCGCGCGGATGGTGTTCTATCACGGACCCATATTTCGATCGCGGTGGCAGGAAGGCTAAATGAGTTGGCCCTGGGTTAGAGTTTGAGGGCAAGTGGGTAGCGGGATAAATTTTTATGTTGGATGAAAAGAAACACCCCTTACCGATCATCCATCCCCAATCCGCCTCGTTCCTACAGGGGGAACCCACGTCCGTGTCCGCCCCCCCCTCCTATTGAAAGCGGGTTTATGGTTTATTTACTTGTCAATGAGCTACTTGCGCGGTGTCCGGATCATGGGGTAGGACGTCCGCCCCTTTTGAATGTTGCCCAGGGCTGTTTCAAGGCGGTTTGCTGTGTCCGCCGGCCATCACGAGGTACGGAGGGTGTCGTAAGTGGGTCCGGCTGGGTCAGGCCCTGGACCCGTTCGTGTCCGACGGACACCCGGTGGAGCTGGGTGAAGGAACAATCAGCCCGCCGTATATACCTGCGAAGACTGCGTTTGTGCGCACGGGGGGAGTGGGCTGGGCGGGATCGGGTAAACACCCATTGCCTGGCCAGCGTTTATGCTTGTGAGGGTTGTTCTCCTCTAAGGGCAAGTTTGATGGATACGTCTGACAGCTACACACGCTTTATCGAGCCGATCGAGGGGCAGATGATCGGGGTGATCTGGCGGGTGCTGAGGGATGCGGACGATTCAGACGATGCCCTGCAGAACGCGCTGACGAAGATCTGGTCCAAACGCAGGGCGGTCTTCAGCCACCCAAACCCCAAGGCCCTGATCCTGCGGATCTGCATCAACTGTGCCTACGACTCGCTGCGCCGCCGTGTGAAGCACCGGCGGGATCAACAGGTCTTGCGTGAGCGAGTCACCGATCAATCCGGGCAAAGCGGGGCCTCCGGGGGGGATGTGTTGGTCGAGGATGAACTGCGTCAGCAGATCATGGATCAGATCGTCGTGCTGCCTCGCAAGCAGGCGGTTGCGGCACTGATGCGTCTGGTCGACCGTATGCCCTACGCCGACATCGCCCAGGCCTTGGGTTGCAGCGAAACAACCGCGCGGGTCCACGTCACGCGCGGCCGAACCCGTCTACGTGAGCGTCTAAGCCATCTGAACCCAACGGGTGGAGGTAACGCACCATGAACAACGACAACGACAACAATAAAACGGTGATCGACCACGCACTAGAGCGGTCAGCGGAGGCGCCCGTGCCCCCGGAAGTGGAGACACGGTTGCGAGCACGCCTGGCCGGGTTCCGCCAGAAGCTGGAATCGGAATGTGGCGTGACGCCGAGCTATCATCGGCATTGGGTCTTGCGTTCGGCGTTTGCGGCGATGATCTGCCTTGCGCTCGCTGCGGCGCTGTGGGTGACGCTGCTGGGCGGAGGTCAGCAATCGCTATACGCGCAGGCCATCCAAGCTATCGAAGAGGCGAAGACCATCCACGCGACGGGAAATGTCTGGCTTGATGGGCAGTGGATCACACAGACTGAAGTCTGGTACGACCGTGACCACGGATTGCTTATGAAGGAGGAGCGCGGGGGCAGGACCCGGGCTTTTCTCGACAACGGCGTGTATCAGTGGGAGTACCAGTCAGACAAGGGCTCTGCCGTCCGCAAGCCGAGCCGTTCCGGGAACATGACAGCTATGCTCGATGAGTTATTTGGTGTTGACCGGATCCTCAATCGGGCACAGCGCGACCCCAATGGCGATCGGGATATCGAGGGCGTCTCGTGCAGGTTGTACACCAAGAGTTTCGGCGACGGCAATGGCAGGGGGCTGGTGTGGCTCGACGATCAGAACCTGGTGCGTCGGTTCGAAGAGCACATCCTGAGCGACGGGCAGTGGCAGAACGACGAATTATGTACCGTTGAATACGACGTGCCGATGGATGCCTCCCGTTTCGAACTCGATGTCCCACCCGACACCCGGTTGGTCGAGATCGACCCGCCGCCGGGGGACCGCTTTGTGATTGACGACGGGATTTATTCCCAAGAGATTTTGGGCTTGATCGTCACCGTGCATGAGGTGAAGCGGGTGGAGGGCGGCTTGATCTACATCGTTCATTCCGTCCGGCCCACCGAAGAGACCGAACAACGCTTTGGCCGGCTCCGGAAGATGCCCAGACATGGCGGAAAGCGTTACGGTGACACAACGATCACATCGGGTTGGCGACGACTTGAAAACGATAAGTGGAGGTCGCATCAGGCGGTGTCTCTAGCGAAACACCGGACCGAGGACGGCGCGGATGTGACGTGGTCTCTGTTGATCCCCGAAGGCGATTGGCCTGATAGGGTTGATACGCTTGACCTGAGTATGAAGATCTTTGCGCGGGAAGAGCTTCAGGATGCCTACGAGGCGCAAGGACTCGAGTGGCATAAACGTTTCCGCCCGCTGACAACCCTGCCGCTACCGGAAGTGGTCTTGGTCTTAGATGAGGTGCTCACCGATATCCATACCCGGATTCAGGCGCTGGCGGTAAGTGAAGTCGATTCGAAATGGCCTTGGACGACCCTGCCGGGGCGGATGCTGCCCTTGACTGAGCAGAAAATCCAACAACGAGTGAAGTTTGGTGAGAAGGAAGAAGATCTGCAGGGGCTCCATAGCCGGAGAAACCACAGGCCGTTGGACGTTCCCTTAGAGGATTATCTGGAGGACATGCACGCAGACTTGGAGTGGTACGCGAAACCCAAGAAACCCGGCCCCGGTTAGGTCCGACTTCAGTCAGCAGTGGCGCTTTCCTCAAATGGATGGAAGGGCATTCTGGCGGGGGTTCTTAGAGACTTCGCACGTCGGTTGCCGATCGCATCGGCTTAGCTATGATGGATGGCCCTCCGAACATCGGACTTATTCACCCCATTAGCGAAGGATTCAGGATCATGCCCAAGCGTGCGAAAATCTCTGTCATCGGCGGCGGCAATGTTGGTGCCAGTTGTGCTCTGTGGGCGGCCAGCCAGGAGCTTGGCGACATCGTGGTGCTGGATATCCCTCAGGCCGAGGGCATGGTCAAGGGGAAGATGCTGGACCTGGCGCAGTGCGGGCCGATGGGGCGGTTCGATAGCCAGATCACCGGGACGGTGGATTACACGGATATCGCCGGTTCGGACGTGGTGGTGGTGACGGCTGGGATCCCGCGTAAGCCGGGGATGAGCCGGGACGATCTGATCGCGACCAACGTGAAGATCGTCAAGGATGTCAGTGAAAACATTAAGAAGCACGCCCCGGATGCGATCGTAATCCTG
>JAJDCT010000373.1 GCA_029260695.1 Phycisphaeraceae bacterium | reverse complement strand
TCGGAAACATCAGCCCAACGCCAAGGTCGCGCACCTGGTGGCACCGCAACTCTGGGCCTGGGCCCCATGGCGTATCCGCAAGCTACGGCGACTAACCGATCACGTCCTGTGCCTGCTGCCGTTTGAGCCCGGCTGGTTCGGGCAACGCGGCGTGAAAGCCAGCTTCGTGGGGCACCCGCTGTACGATCATATCCCCGCTAAGAAGACGCCCCCAGACAAAGAACTGCCGCAAGCCCATGGGCCTAAACTCGCACTGCTTCCGGGGTCACGTCTAAGCGAAGTAAAGCACAACTGGCCGACCATGCTGGACGCGTACCGCCGACTTCACGCATCCCATCACAACCTAACAGCGGTGGTCGCCGCCAGCGATAAGGCCCGTGCACACCAGGCCGAGTTGATGTCACCGTTCGGTGTGCTGCCACGCGGGATGCACATGACCGTGGGCGATGCCGATGCCGTTCTGAACTGGGCCGACGCCGCGCTGGTCGTCTCGGGGACTGCGACACTGCACGCCGCTGCGCACGGCACCGCGATGGCGGTCTTCTACAACCTAAAACGCTACGAATGGCACCTGGTAGGGCGCTGGCTGGTCAACACACAAACGATGTCACTGCCGAACCTGATCGGCGAATCGATGGGGCTTGGCCGTGTTGTCCCGGAATTGATGCCTCACTTTGGCGACCCCGAAGCGCTGGTCCGAGCGGTTTCACCGTTGCTAAAGGACGGTGTCCCGAGAAGCAATCAACACGAAGCCTTCCGATTGATCCGGGAACGCTTCGCGCAGCAGCAATTCGAGCAAACCGCCGCCGATGTGCTATTCGATGTTCTCGGTGACGGTAAAAGCCCGTAGACGCTTCACAGAAGAAGGTTCTGGAGGTGCAGATCAGGAAAACAGGTGCGGGCAGATGCATGACGCACGCCAAACCATGTTATAAAAGTAAGAACCCGCCAAAGAAGCGTTACCCCCAAGAGCCCTCATATCCGCAATCAATCTCGGGACGACAGTGGGGATACCCATGGCTAAACCGGCCGCAAACAGAAACCAAGACAGTCAACTGCGGCAGGCTACGAACTATTGTTGGATTGCTCCCCGGAAGGCGCAATCCATTTATGGTTCATAATTTACCGGCCCATTCCCCAGCAGGCTACCCGCAATTGCGGGTATTTGTTTGACAAAAAAGCAGACGGCTGTGATAGTAGAAAAAGGGTGAGATCGGGCGGAAGCCCAACAAGTACCACAGCCTTCAACGGCGGCACACGTCATGAAAAGGTCGCAACAGTTAACGCTGACCGACGTCCGGGGGGTCTTCCGAATCTTGGGTGACGCGCGTGACCTGCGATACGACCAATCCCAACAGGAGACAAATATCGTTGACGAAATGGTCGACCTGCTGGATGCCTCCTTTGGTTTTGCGGTACGGTTCGATGGATTCCGACTCGATGCACCCACAAAAGTAGAACGCCTGGTCCCGGGCACCATTCAGGACCCGCAGGCGGTTCATTACCTTTCACATTGGGGTAAAAACTCCAACTTTGACGACACCCCGATGATGAACGCGACCCGGATCCAAGCAGGACCGGTCTACTCCACCACCCGATCGGACGTACTGACATTCGACAACCTCAAGTCTTACCGGATATACCCTGAATTGATCGAGCCGGCCGAGATGTATGATGTCCTGATGACGTTTTTCCGCTACCCCGGATGTGACATCACCCGAGGGTATATCTTCCATCGTACGATCCGACAGAAGGAATACGAACTGAGGCACCGACGTTTGGCACAGCTATTCAGCACGGAACTGCACCGGCTTTACCATGAGGGATCGCTGGAACCGCGTGGCCTGCTAAACACCTTGCCCCCCCGCCTGGCACGCATCGCCCGCCAACTGAAGACCGGCCAAAGCCAGCGCCAGATCGCACGATCCCAGAACCTCTCCTACCACACCGTCCGCAGCTACACCAAGGAGTTGTACGACACCGTGGGCGTGGGCAGCCGGGAAGAGTTGGTAGCGAAACTGTTCAACCGGGGCGCCGGGAACTCAAGTAATTAGCCGGCAACGGCGGAACGACACCGCGATCGGCTCATCAATCCTCCTGCGGTGGCTCGGCTGTACTCAGCGTAATCCGGTACAGACTTGACCGAGCGGTAATGTAAAGGGTTTGGCCGTCGTTCGAGAAAGTGCAGTTACTTGGGCGTTCGGGGGTCGGCACCAAAGCGATTTGTGAGCCGTCGGGGTTAAAAATATAAACGCCTTCGTCACCGGTCGCGTAGACTCGGCCGTGTTGATCGACTGTCATACCATCGCATCCACCACCGAGGCCGGGCCCCATATCGCTAAATTGCCGCGGGTTGTCTAATTGGTCGGGGCCTGCCACGTCGTAGGCCACGATCTTCTTCCCGCCCTCGTCGGCAACGTAAAGGATATTTTCGTCGGGGGAGAGGATGATGCCGTTGGGGCGTTGCAGGTCGTCAATGACGCGGGTGAGTATGCCGTCGTGCGATAGGTAGTAGACGGCCTCGGCGTCCATCTGCATGTCGTCGCGGTTGCCGTAACGTGGGTCGGTGAAATAGACACCGCCTTGTTGATCGATGTCCAGGTCGTTGGGGCTGTTGAGTCTCTTGCCGTCCAACTGCTCCGCGAGACTCGTGACGCCGCCATCGGCTTGGGTCCGCGAGAGACGCCGGTTGCCTCCCTCAGCCGCGCCTTCGCAGGCGACCAGCCGTCCGCCGCGATCGAACATCAATCCATTGGCCCGGCCAGACGCTTCTCGGAACGTTGTCGCCTCACCCGTATCAGGGTCAAAACGCAGGATGAGTTTGGCGGGGATGTCGGTGAAGTAGATCGCGCCGTCCGGGCCTGCGGCGGGGCCTTCGGTGAAGCGGTAGCCCGTGGCGACCTGCTCGACAGCCACGCCCTCGGGGACGAGTTGGGCCTGTGCGGTGTGGGCCAGAAGTAACAGCGGCAGCAAGGATGGGAACAACCATGGTCGGGGCATCGGGCATCTCCTGGGATTGGTAACCGCCAGCCCTGTTGAGTGCGGCTGGGTAATGGATGATACCTCGGGCTGTGACGGATCGTGTAAAATCGGGCGCATCATGGGTAAACGTTTTAGGTTTGGCATCTTAGGTACGGGCAATATTGCGAGGCAGTTTGCACTGGGGGTGGCGGATTCTTCACACTGCGAGGTGGCCGCTGTGGGTTCGCGCCGAGAGGGATCGGCAGAGGTTTTTGCCAAGCGGTTTAACGCCCAGACATCCCACGGGAGCTACGAGGCGTTGCTGGCAGATGGGTCGGTGGACGCGGTGTACGTGTCCCTGCCGAACGCTATGCACCACGAGTGGACGATTAAAGCGCTTGAGGCGGGCAAGCATGTATTGTGTGAAAAACCGATCGCGTGCAGCCTGAACCAAGCCCGTGATATGTACGATGCCGCGAAGAAACACAGCCGGGTGCTGATCGAGGCTTTCATGTACCGATCTCACCCGTTGACCCGGGCGGTGCTGGGGGAAATCAAAAACGGCGCTATAGGCAAGGTGAAGCTGATACGTGCCAGCTTCTGCTATAGCACGAATAAGATCCAAGGGAATGTGCGTTTCAGCCCGGAGCTCGCTGGGGGAGCGCTGATGGACGTCGGTTGTTACTGCGTGGATCTGGCTCGCCTTGTCACGGCAGCGGACCCCGTCACCATACAATCCATTGGCAGACGCCATGAAACAGGTGTGGATGAGTACGCCTGCGGGACTCTAGGCTATGATAACGGAGTGGTCGCAACGTTCTGCTGTGGGGTCTCGGTGCAGACTGACAACGCGGCATTGATCTGTGGGGACCAGGGGTTTGTCCGCGTGCCCGTGCCATGGAAGCCCCCGGCGTCGGGCGCACATTATGTGGTCGATGTGATGACCCCGCCCAAGCAAGATCAAAGCCACGCAAAGCGACCGGACAAACGTGTGGTCGAAGTGAACGCTGAGGGGACGCTTTACGGTTTGGAGGCGGACGACTTTGCCGCTTCGGTAGTGGACGGCAGACCACCGGCGATATCCGCTGCCGACAGCTTGGCGAATACGCGTGTGCTCGAGGAGTTACGCCAACGGATGGTCTGGACGTAAGAAAGATTGATGCCGCTTGGCCCGGCCGATCGGCCTTGGCTCCCCGATACGTTTGGGCAGCAACTGGTATTTTAGGACTGCCAATGGGAATGGAAATACGTCAGGTCCATGTAGACCGGATCATCGACCTGCGTCACGCGGTGTTGTGCCGGGGGCGACACAGGAAACACGCGCACTTCGAGGGGGACGTCGAGTCAATGACCATGCACATCGGGGCGATCATCGGCAAGCACGCGGTGGGCTGCCTGACGATTTTGGACCGGCCATTCAGCAGAGAGCCGGCCTGGCAACTCAACGCGATGGCGGTGGACCCGCTGTACCAGGGCGGTGGGATCGGTCGTTCACTGCTGTCGTTCGCGGAGACACGGCTGCGCCAGATCGACACATACCAATACGCCTGGTGCAACGCATGTGTGCCGGCCATCCAGTTCTATGAAAAATTCGGGTGGGTGGCGGTCTCGGAGGAATTCTCCGTACCTTACATGGGCCCACACCGCACGATGCTCAAGAAGCTGTGACGTTCAGCGATGACATCACAAGAACAGATTTACGATACATGTGTCGTTGTATCAGCGCGTCGGTGTATCCGAGCGTCCGTACGAGTCAACCGGCCTTCTGTTTGGGTGGATCGATAGGCGGCAGGCGGTACACACGGTTGCCGCCGGCGGACTTGGCTGCGTACATGGCTTTGTCGGCGGCAACAATAAGCTGCTCCGCCTGGCAGCCAGGGCTGGCCGTGCCGTTGTAGCTACACAATCCGACACTCACCGTGATCTGCAGCTTCTCATCGCCGTCGTGTTCGATGATGACCTTCTCGACGCGCTGACGGACTTTCTCGGCGATCGCGGTCGCCTGCGCCCCATCAACACCTGGCAGGACCATTGTGAACTCGTCGCCCCCGTAGCGCCCAACACGCCCACCGACCGGCACACTTTCATTCATCGACGACGCGATCAGTTGTAACACGCGGTCGCCGACGTGGTGGCCGTGGTTATCGTTGATGGGCTTGAATTTGTCCGCGTCGAAGAAGATCACGGACAACGGCTTGCCCGTCTGTCCGGCGGCCTCGAATTCCTGCTGGAGCATCTGATCCAACCCGCCGCGGTTGAGGGTGCTGGTCAGCGGGTCGTAGTTCGCCTGGTTACTTAGTTGCTGGTTTTCCTCTTCGAGTCGGCTGACGTGTTGAATCGTCTTGACCGTAAGGTCGGCGAGGGTTTCGTTCGCCATGGCCATCAGGTCCTCAGCGGATTGCTGGGCGGAGCTTTCGATCTCGAACAGTTTGCCGAGCTCTTTGGTGCCGTCTTGGATGTTCTCCAGATAAGCGCCGGCCTGCTCCTGGCTAAGATCGAACCATTGACTGGCGTGGCGGATATAGCTCTTGACCCGGCCCGCCTGCTGGTCTTCGGGGCACAGAAAGCAGTCGGCGGCCTTGGCGCCCAACGCCACGGAGCGGACCAGGGGCTGATACTTAGGGTCGACTTCTTCTGGGTCTTCGTGTCGGCTGATCGCGATGCTCAGAACAGCGGGCAGGATCCACGACTCCGCCAACGCCTGACCGACCTGCGCGTGGTCCAGGTCCAGCTCTTGCTGTTCCAGAGAGCGTAGCTTGCCGTGGGCGTCGACCGCTTGCTCGATCACCTTGACATAATCCGCACGGAGGGTCTGAAGCAACACGATCACACCCAGGTCCTGTAGCAGGCCGGCTATGAAGGCCTCTTCGTAATGCTCGAACTTGACCTCGCGAGCAATGGTGTGCGCGCCAACTGCGGCGAACAAGCTCCGCTTCCAGATGATCGTTGGATCAAAGTCCTCGCCGCCCATACCCTTGAGCTGAGGAACCAGGCTAAAACCAAGCGCCAGCATCTTCACGGCGTTGATACCGAGCATAGCTGTGGCCCGCTCGACCGTTGTGACCCGGTGGCGCAGGCCGTAGAAGCTGCTGTTGATCGTGCGTAGAATCTTCGTGGAGATGGCTGTGTCGTGCGAGAGAACTTCGCCCAGCTCCCGGATACTCACGTTTTCGTCGCCGCACATCTCGATCACCCGAGCCGCGATAGCAGGGAAGCTAGGCAAGCGCTCGCACTTCAAGATGCGTTCAAGTAACTGCTGGTCCATCGGCAGGACATCCCTTAAAAAATAATCAATGCGAATCGCGATGACGACCGCGCATCGCGCGGACGACTCGTCATCCAAGTTCAAACCACTCACTCCAAGGCGATTTACGCATGCCACCGCCCCATGTTCATCTGATTCGGCTATCTCGGGGGTAGCCTGTAGCAGTTATATATAACTACAAAAACATTTGCTCATTGATTGTATGTATATATGGAACCAGCGCGTAGTAAATCAATTACAGCTATTGACTCAGCCATACCAAGCAGGCCCTCTGCGCCAATCGTGCAGGGCATTGCGTTCGCGGTCGGACTGGCGATAATACCCGCCACTACCATGTATCCGCACGGGAGCCGATAACTATGAAAATCGCCATCGCCTGTGACCACGGCGGGTACCCCCTGAAGCAACCACTGCTGGAACTCATGCAGGGCCTAGGCCACGAGGTGCTGGACCTGGGTGCCCATGAATTGGACGCACGGGACGATTATCCCGACTTTGCCAGATATGTCGGTCAGGCGATCCAACACGGCCAGGCCGAGCGCGGCGTGCTGCTGTGCGGTTCGGGTGTCGGTGCGAGCATCGCTGCGAACAAGCAGGACGGCGTCCGGGCCGCGGTCTG
>JAJDCT010000372.1 GCA_029260695.1 Phycisphaeraceae bacterium | reverse complement strand
CGACCGCCTGGTGCTCTCCGAAGGCCACGCCGTCCCCATCGTCTACGCCGCATGCGCCGACCTTGGCATCCACATCGGCAAAGACAAAGCCAACCTCCGGGCCATGACCCGCGAAGACGCATTGACCCTCCGCGAGATCGATTCCGTGGTGGATGGCCATCCGAACCCCGCAGAGGGCTTCCCCTTCTTCGACACCGCCACCGGCTCGCTGGGCCAGGGCCTCTCACACGCCGCAGGCCTTGCCGCCGCAGCCAGGCTCGACAACCTCGATAAACGCATCTTCTGTATTGTCGGTGACGGCGAGTCGCGCGAAGGTCAGATCTGGGAAGCCGTCGACTTCATCAAAGACCACGCGCTCAAGGCCGTCTGCACGATCTTCAACTGCAACGTCTACGGTCAGTCAGACAAGGTCAGCGCCCAACAGTCCCCCGAGACGACAGCCAAGAAACTCGAAGCCGCCGGCTACACCGTCCTGACCATCGACGGGCACAGCCCCTCGGCGATCCAGGATGCGCTCTCCAAGCACGCCCAGGCCCAGTTCGATCCGCAGGCCCTGCCCGTCGCGATCGTCGCCAAGACCCAGAAGGGCTGGGGCAGCGCTTCTCAGCAAGGCGACGGCCACCACGGCAAGCCCGCCGCCGGCGATGACCTGAAGACCGCTATCGAAGAGCTCGAAGCTACGGGTCGATCCCTCGGCGCGGCAGCAGACACGGCCCTGAAAATCGGCATGATGTCGCCGAACAAGCCCCTACGCCCTGAGCCCCAACCGGTCATGAGCTTCAACGACGCCATGCAGCAGTTCGGTCTCGGTGACGCCATCGCTAAAGGCAAGTACGCCACCCGGCGTGCCTACGGCGTGGCCCTCCGCGCGCTGGGCTTAGCCAACCAAAGCATCGTCGCGCTCGACGCCGACGTCAGCAACTCGACCTTCAGCGATATGTTCAAGAATGACGAAGCCCTCGCGGACCGGTACTTCGAGTGCCGCATCGCCGAGCAGAACATGTTCTCCGCCGCCGCGGGGTTCAGTGCCGGCGGGAAGATCCCGTTCGCCTCAACCTTCGCCAAGTTCGCTGTCCGGGGTTACGACCAGATCGAGATGGCGGTCAACAGCGGATCGAATTTCAAGATCGTCGGCTCACACGCCGGGATCAGCCTCGCCGCCGACGGCCCAAGCCAGATGTCGCTGCCCGACATCGCCTGGTTCCGCTCCTTCGCCACCATGCAACGTCAGAACGGCACCCCGGGGTTCTACGTCCTCCAACCAAGCGACGCCTACCAGGCCTACGCACTGACACTCGCCATGGCCGACTACGACGGCCCCTGCTACATGCGGACACTCCGCCCGGAGACCGAGTTCCTCTACGGCGAGAACGACACGTTCACACTCGGCGGACACGAAGCCCTCACCGAAGGCCGTGACCTCCTGATCATCGCGTCCGGCTACATGGTCCACGAAGCCAACAAGGCCCTGGAAGCGCTTGACGCCGAAGGCATCGACGCCACGCTGGTCGACCTGTACTCGCTTCCGTTCGACGCCGAAGCCATCCTCGACCTCGCCAACGACAACAACGGCATGATCCTGACCCTCGAAGACAACTACGGCGGCGGTATCGGCTCCGCCATCGCAGACGCCGCGGCCGAAGACGGAGGCGGCTTCACCGTCCACCAACTCTTCGTCAAGAACCTCCCCAAGTCCGGCCGAACCACCGACGACGTCATGGACTACTGCGGCGTCAGCGCCAAGCACATCGTCGAGAAGGCCCTGGCCATGCTCGAACTCTCCGCGACGTGATGGTGCGGATCACTTGAATGAAATATTGAACGCTCGCACCCTCCGTGTGTGGGCGTTTTTTTCTTATCCAAGACCAATCCTGCTTCATATGTAGCGAGTACCCACAAAGCCAGAAGCGGTTGACCACCATTGGAGATGGTGCGCGATCCCATACCATCCGCTTCGCCTGCCACAACCCGCCCCGCTTGTGACAGGCCAGCGAACGCAGCAGTGGCTTGACCTTCGTTGCTAAACTACCGGGCTTGACAAAGACCATATTTAAGTTTAATATTGATCTTATGACAAGGCCAGTGCTCAGCGATGCGGATCGGGCGGATGTGTTTCGGGGGTTGGCGCACCCGGTGAGGCGGCGGGTGGTTCTGATGCTGGATAAAGCTGAGTGTTCGGCCGGAGATCTGCGGAAGGCTTTGGGCCTGACCCCGCAGGGCCTGACCCCGCAGGGCCTGTCCCAACACCTGCGTGTGCTTCGCGATACCGGCCTGGTTCGGCACCGGGTCGAGGGGCGTTACAGGATCTACCGCGTCAACGCGCCCGCGTTACGCAAGGTTCAACGCTGGCACCAGCAACTCGCATAGCGCAATCACTAGCTATCCATAGCGTCTCACGGCATCATAGCCGTAGAAGTCTATCCGCGGGCACACCTATTCACGCGGGGCAACGCCCCGACGACCCAACAACCTGGCACCCGTTACGCCTGGATTCAGAGCACTGTAAGGGCGTAGTGTAGCCCGAGCAGGGACGGTTGGGATATGACGCTCTGGGTGTGCTATGCTTTGCCCGTGTTTGGATTCATCACCGAGACATTCCGTGACTTGGTCTCACGTGGCGGCGTGGTGATGTGGCCGTTGCTGGCGCTGAGCCTGCTATCGGTAACATTGTTATTTGAGCGGTGCTGGTTCTTTATCCGGACCAACCACCCCGGGCGAACCTCTCGGGTCCGGGCGATGGCACGCCGGCTGCGTCAAAGTGATCCCGCCGGTGCCAAGGCGATCGCCCAGGCCGACGGGGGGCTGTATGGGAACGTGGTGTTACATCTGCTGGGTGAGCCGGTGAGTGAGGCGGCGGCGATGGACATTATTGAGTCGCAACGGCCCCGGCTCGAGCGGTTCATGCCCACACTATCTACGATCATCACGGTCGCCCCGATGCTCGGGATCCTCGGGACGGTGCTGGGGATCATCTCAAGTTTCGAGTTATTATCTGACCAGGCGGCGACGGTGGACCCGCGCTCGGTCAGCCAGGGGATCGCCGAGGCGTTGATCACGACCGCCGCCGGGCTGGTCATCGCGATCTTCACGTTGTTCCCCTATAACTCACTACGGGCACAGGTCGACCGGAGCCTGTCGGCGATCGAATCGCTGACGTGGGCCGCGGTGGCGGGGCAGGAGACGGATAGCTCAGACAAATCGGACCCCGGCCGGGGCAAGCAGGATACAATCGGCCCGCCTTAATAGTGATATGTTGATTGATACTGTTTGGTTGGGGGGGAGCTTTGCCGATAGCTAAGGAATACCATTACACGGCGCTTGGGTGAGTCCCCGGACCCCCAGTGCCGAATCAGTGACCGATAAGATTCAAGGATTTGAAATGCTTCATCCCAGCCAGGCACGCATCCATAGTTTCGAAGTTGTACCGTCGCTCCCCGAGCCGTTGCGGCCCTTGTTGCGGATCGCCAATAACCTCTGGTGGAC
>JAJDCT010000371.1 GCA_029260695.1 Phycisphaeraceae bacterium | reverse complement strand
GGGGAAGTAGGCGTTGCGGTGGCCGGTGTCCTTGAACATCTTGTCGAGCGACTTTTGGATGTTCTCCCAGATCGCGTAGCCCCAGGGCTTGATCACCATGCAGCCACGGACCGCGGAGGTCTCCGCGAGGTCGGCGGCGCGGACGACTTGCTGATACCACTGGGGGTAGTCTTCGTCACGGGTGGGTGTGATCGCGGTCTTGGTTTGCTTACTCATGGATGTTCTCGGGGGTTTACCGCGAAGGCGCAAAGAGCGCGAAGAACGGAGAAGTTATCCGCAGATTGCGCAGATAAAGAAAGGTGATGTCTGATCGTATTCCTAATCTGCGTCATCTGCGAAATCTGCGGATACCTCTTGCTTGTCTTTACTTCGCGCTCTTCGCGCCTTCGCGGTTGAATTTTAGTACTCAGATACCGGCAGGTGGCGTAGCGGGTCTTTGTCTGTGGCCCCTGGTTTTGGGCCGGCGTCGACGACGTCTTTGGCCGGGGCGCCGATGGCCTCGATGATGGCTTCGAGGTCGTCGGGGACAGGGATCGGTCGGTTGGCGATCTTGCCCTTGGGTTCGCTGCGCGGGGCCTGGTCCTGGACAGCCTTGACGTCGATCCCGGTGTGGTAGTTGACGGTCGCGTCGGGGTCTTTCAGGACGTGACCGGTGAGGATGCAGACGACGCGCTGGTCGGGGGTGATCAGGCCCTCGCGGATCAGTTGATGAGCGCCCGCGACGCTGGCGGCGCTGGCGGGCTCGCAGCCGAAGCCGTAGCGTCCGACCATGGCCTTGTATTCGAGGATGGTCTCGTCGTCGGCCTGGCGTACCACACCGTCCATGATGTCCAACGCACGCAGGGCCTTGGAGAGGTTGACCGGCCGACCTATCTCGATGGCGCTGGCGATGGTGTGTGCCCCGGTGCCGGCGTCGTCTTGTTCGCGGTAATAAGTCTTCAGGGTGTCGACGTCCCAACGCCCGTCGTTCCACGACAGGCCGCGGTTGTTGACCAATTCAAACAACGGGTTCGCACCCTGCGCCTGGATGATGGCAAGCCGCGGGATCTTGTTGATGAGGCCCAGCTCTTTGAGCTCTGCGAATGCCTTGCCGAAGGCCGAGCAGTTGCCCAGGTTCCCCCCGGGGACGACGATCCAGTCGGGGACTTCCCATTCCATCGCTTCCAGTACGCGATACATGATCGCCTTTTGGCCTTCCAGCCGGAAGGGGTTGACGCTGTTCATCAGGTAGATGCCCAGGTCCCGTCGGTCGCGCGCGATCTCACGGACCCGTCGGAGGCAGGCATCGAAGTCGCCTTGGATCTGGAGGGTTTTTGCGCCGTAGTCCAGGGCCTGGCTTAATTTGCCGTAGGCGATCTTGCCGGTTCCGATGAACACGATGCCGGTCATCTGTGAGAGTGACGCGAACATGGCGAGGCTTGCGGAGGTGTTGCCGGTGGAGGCGCAGGCGACGCGGTTGGCGCCGATCATTTTTGCGTGGGTAAACGCGGCGGTCATGCCGTTGTCTTTGAAGCTGCCCGAGGGGTTCAGGCCCTCGTACTGCAGCAAGAGGTTCCCGGGCTTGATGCCCAGTTGCCCGGCGAGCAGGCGTGCGTCTTGGAGGTTGGTCCGGCCCTCACCGATGGTGACGATGTCGCTCTCGTCGTTGTAGAACTTCATCATCTCGCGGAACCGCCAGACACCGGAGAAGTCCAGCGCCCCTTGGCCCTGCTCGCCCTTGGTCATCCAGCGGTGCTCGAAGGCCTTGAGCGACTTGGGGACGTCCGGCCGCTGCCAGTTGTACTTGATGTCTAAGAGCGACTGCCGGCCGCTTTCGGCGCACGCGGAGCACGCCAGGTGGACCTCATCGATGCCGAAGGTCGCGCCGCAGTCGGGGTGGATACATTGTTGGTATGCCTGGTCCATGTTTTTTCACCTGTTTTCGAGCACCATATTGTAGCATCGGGTCGGCGGTTGCGCAGGTGAGTACAATCCGGCCATGAAACCCCTGATCGGCATCACCGTGGACCGGGCGGAGTCCCCGCAAAACCCGCAGGGCCAGTACCAACTCGGCCCATTCGTCGGCCAATCAGTCACCAAGGCGGGGGGGCTGCCGGTCTTGATGACACCCGACCCGGATTTGGCCGGGGCCTACGTGGATGCCTGCGACGGCTTGGTCTTCACCGGCGGGATGGACCCGGACACGGCGGCGTTTGGCGAGCCGATGCACCCCAAGGCCCGGAAGATGGACCCGCAGCGTCAGGCGTTCGAGTTGGCGTTGTTAGAGGCGTTGGCCGACCGCACGGATAAACCGGTGTTTGGGATCTGCCTTGGGATGCAGATGATGGCCTTGCACGCAGGGGGCAAGCTGAATCAGTACATGCCGGAGACTCATGAAAACCCCGAGGCGCACCAGAAGGGGGTGGGCCACCCGATCGAAGTCACGGTCCGGGACAGCGTGATCCAAGCAGAGGATGCGCAGGGGCACGAACCGATCTACTCATCCCACCAGCAGGCGGTCAGTGATCCGGGAAAGATGCGCGTTGTTGCGGTGGCTCATGATGGGACGGTCGAAGCGATCGACGGCAAGCCGATCCATGGCGATCGTTTTTATCTGGGTGTTCAGTGGCACCCCGAACGCGGCGGTGAGGGCCCGCTTAACCTGGGGTTGTTCCGGCGGCTGATTGAGGCGGCGCATTCTTCCAAGTGACCCAGACGACAATCAAGACGCCGAAGAGCAAGGCGACGTCCGCGAGATTGAATATCCAGGGGTAGAGCCCCTGCGCGCCGCCGGGCCAGGTCAGGTTCCATGGCAGATTGGTGTCGGGGAACAGGTGCAACATATCCCGGACCGCGGCGAAACAGATCCGGTCGAAGAGGTTGCCCAGGGCCCCTGCGAGGATCAGTGCCAGGGCGACGTGCATGAGTTTGGCCTTGGCGGGGCTGCGCCAGAATACCCTGCCGACGAACCCGACCGCCAAAAGGCTGACAAAAACAAAAACCCACCGGCTTCCCTTGCCCATCCCGAAGATCGCGCCGGTGTTGGCGGTGAGTTGCAGGTTCAGCACGCCTGGGACAAGCACGGCCGGGTCGTGGTAGGGCACGTTCATCGTGTCCGGGACATCGGGATCGAGCACCACGGGGACATCTGCGACGTGGTTGAATGCGTAGGCTTTGAGCCCAAGGTCGGCCGCGAGCACCATGAGTGTGACCAGCAGGAAGGCTGAGATACACATGGGGCGGCTGCCGGCGATGGGCCGGGGGGCATCCCGGGGGTTGGCCGGGGGATCGTGCTTGGCTGGCTGGTCGTTCGGTGGGGGCGCGTCGGGTGAGTCCATGGTCTGGATGGTATCGCCCCTATCACGGGCGCAGCCTGATTAGAAGCTGTGCAGCCCGAGTTTTTCGCGTTCGCGGACGACTTCGATGCTGTATTTGGCCCAAGGCTTGATCTCGAGCCTGGCGGTGGGGATCGGAGTCCCGGTGACGATGCACACGCCGTAGGTCCGCTCCTTGATCCGCATCAGGGCTGCGTCGATTTCGATTAATAGCTTTCGTTCGGACTCGACCAGCCCGAGGGTGAATTCCTGCTCGTAGTTATCTGAGCCGATGTCCGCCATGTGTAGGGGCATATTCGACAGGTCCCCGCCGTTGCCCGCGGCGCGGGATTCTTCCATGTTCAGGACGTCGCCGACGATCTCGGCCCGCTTTTCAAGGAGGAGTTGTTTGAGCTCTTTGAGCTCTTTGCGTGACAGGCCCGACTTGATCTTACGCAGATTTGCGTTGCTCAGTGGCGTCCAGTCCTCGATGGCGGGCTCGGCAGGGGGCAATGGGTTTGGGCGGACGACTCGGCGGATCGGGGGCGGCGCGGGCTTGGTCGCCACCACGGCGGACTTACCGTTGTCTGCCGGGCTCGCCGGGGTTGTTTTAGTTTTAGTCTTAGTCTTGGGGGTCTTTTTCTTGGTCGATTTTTTGGCAGGAGCCTTGCTCTTGGCCGCGGCGGATTTCTTCTTGACGGGCTTTTTCACGGCCGTCTTCTTCGCTGCCGACTTCTTAGTGACCTTTTTGGTGGTCTTTTTAGCTACCGGTTTCTTCTTGACCGTTTTCTTTGCGGCCTTCTTGGTCTTCGCGGAAGTGGCCTTCTTCTTTGTCCCGGCCTTGGCGGTTTTCTTTTTGGTCGTTTTCTTGGCCACGTGTCACTCCGTCGGCTATGCCGAGTTGTCCTGAAAAAACCCCGCCCCCCTGGATATCGCCCCGCTGCGCACGGCCCGTAACCCGTGGTCGGGTCGGGAGGCTGGCATGAGGCTTTCGCGGATGGGACGCGGGAGTTTATCGCCCCCTGCCTGCCCGAGCAAGGCCCGCCCCTATCTACTAATCCCCGTGTATCTGACGTAACCGACCGCTTAGGCGCAACAACAAATGAGCCCGCTCAAACTGCTCTAGCCAATCCGCAAGTGTTGCGTTTATCTCATCTTGTGGGACGACCGCGCCAGGCATCGGGCACGCGCCGCCTAGGTTTTTTGCCGCCATGGCTCGGTATCGTGTCAGCGTCCGATCGCCGTACCATCCGACGATCTCGTAGTCCTCGGCACAGAAAATCGCGATCGGCACCCGGTTCCCGGCGTTGATCCGGACCCGCTCCTGCAGATCGATGTGCTCATCGCGGTCCAGCCAACGCAGGTCGATGGCGTTTGGGGCCCCTTCGGCAATCCGCTGGATCAGCGGGCACTGTTGCACGCAGTCGCCGCACCAGATCCCCGACAAGACGGTCACGTTGATCTTACGGGTGAACGATCCGAGCAACGCGGCCTGCGCCTCAGTCAAGGGGGCCTGGTCGTAGATCGTCTGCCAGTCCTGCTGCTTCTGCGGCTCGCCAGCGGCGACATAGTCGGCGTAGCTTTGCCCGGCTTCGTGTTTCTGTTTGAGGTAATCCGCTTTCATATTTTATTTCACTAGCGCGACAAGTCGCGGCGCTTCGTATTCAAAATACTTTTCACCAACGACCAACGACCAACGACCAACCGTTACTTCAACATCCCCGCCTGCCGGGCGTAATTGAACACGCCCCCGGCGTCGATGATGGGCTTGACGTCGCCCAGCGGTTTGAGTTCATACGTTTTGTCGGTCGTGTGGTTCACCAGCGTCCCGGCCTCGATGTCCAGGGTGCACTCGTCGCCTGTGCTGACTTCTTCGCAAACGCGGTCGTCGGTTTCGCAGGGCAGCAGGTACCCGCCGTTGACACTGTTGCGGAAGAAGATGCGGGCGTAGAACTCGGCAACCACGGCGGTAACCCCCGCCTCGGCGATCGCCAGGGGGGCGTGTTCGCGCGACGAGCCGCAGCCGAAGTTCTTGCCGCCAATCACGATCGCGTACTCGGATTTGTACTCGCCTTCCTCAACGAAGCGCGTGTTGCCTTTGGGCAATCCGCTCTGGGTTGGAGGGACGCCGACCATCGCGTGCATCCCGAAGAACTTGCGCTCCTCCGGGTCGGTCGGGTCGTAGGACAGGAACTCGGCTGGGATGATCTGGTCGGTGTCGATGTCGTCGCCGAGGACGAACGCTTTGCCTGTGATTGTAGTTTGCATAAGTTGTTTCCAGTTAAAGCCCCGCGGCTGCCCAGCCAGTGGCCGGGCGTGCCTTGAGCCCCTTAGTATAGCAGGCCGGAGGCCGTGGGGCTTTGTGGGCTTTGGCCTATGAAATAAGGCCAAAAATCCTCTGCGGGTCATGCAAACGCTTTGATGTCAGCGATTAATGTAATGGTAGGGCTTCGCCCTTTTTTTCTTGTGCCCTCACGCTGAGGGGCGTAAAATGCACGCGAGGAGGGGCCCATGTCTTGCCCAAATTCTTATCCTACTTTCTTCACCCTTCCGGCCGTGTAGCGGTTTACTCATGCGCTTCGGTGCATGTCTGAGATAGGGCGTCAGATTTGTGAAGTTTCCGATGGGTGGTGTGGTGTTCGGCTATCGCTGTGGCTGCGGCTATGGGTGGGCCCGTTGCATCGGGCATGGGCTATAGCGTCTTGCCTGCAAATATCTCATCCACCAATAAGGAGCAGTGGAATCAGCAAGCGGAGGCAATAACCCCGCGCCCCCTGAGCCGGCCCATCGCGCCTGGCTCGGGGGCGCGGTCTTGATGTGTGTCATCGCCTGTCTCGTGACAGGCAACCGTGTTTGAGGGCAACGTGATAGCCACACCACTTTGAGGAGGCGGATGGATGATTCAAAAACTACCCATGCGGTTATGTCAATTAGCGGCAGGTGTCTTGTGCACCACTTTGTGTACCGGCGTCGTTTGGGCGCAGACGTTTTCACTCGACGGTGTTTCGTCGGGGCCAAACGGTGTGTTCCCGGATGACCTTCTGCTACCCGGCCCCGCGCCCCTCCTGCCTGGAGCGGGGGGGCTTATCCCCGGGCCTCTCCCACCCCCACCTCCGTCCCCAGTAGATGTCGATGGCTTCACATTTAGCCAGGTCTTCCCGGCTGCTCACACGGTGCTTGGGGTCGACTTCAGCGTGGCGCCAGGGTCGGTGGGTGCGGCGGGTACAGCGGTGATCGTTGAATCCGGCGGGCTCGGTTTCGCGGACGAGCCGGCGGATATCTTCAGCTCAGGTTTGGCCGGTGGGAATGTGCAGACCGCCGATGGCGACGGACTGCCGCTGGGACCGGCGATCCCGTTCGGCGTGATCGAACCCGGGTCCAACGTCGACGGCTGGGACGCCACCGCGCCGTTCGGCCCCGCGGGCTTCCCCGGCATCATTTACACGATCACCGCGTTTGACGCCGGTGCCCACCCGGTTTACGCCGGGACAGGTGCGACCGGATCGTATCTCTTCTTCTCACCCCCGGTGGTCGGGTACTCGGTGTTGCCCGCGCTCTTTGCGACCGATCTGGCTATCGGTCTTGGTCCCGGCGACGACATCGATGCGGTGGCGCTTATCGAAGACGGCATCTTCGGGCCCACACCGGGCGACGCGATCTATTTCTCACTGACGCCCGGCTCCCCGACCCTCGCCGGACTGGGCGCCTCCCCCGCGGACGTCCTGGTGACCTCGTTAGGCGGGGCCCCAGCCGTCGCGTTCACCGCAGCGTCACTGGGTCTGCTGCCGACCGACGATATCGACGCCCTTGACTTGTTCGTTATCCCGGAGCCTGCCTCGGCTGCGCTGATGTGCCTGGGGGTCACGTTGCTGTGCCGTCGCCGTGTCTGACGCTGTCAGGTTGACGTGTTCGTTCTCGATCATTGGTTGTGGGCAGGGTGATCGGGACCAAGTCATCATTAAACGCATACAAGCCCGGCGAAGGCGCCGGGCTTTTCCATGATGATGCAAGGCTCGCTTAACACGGATCCGTCATCCATGCGGAGGCACGTTTCCATGTCGGGGTCACGGCCTGCTGTAGTGTTGCAGCAGGGTGTGCCGGGTCAGCTCGATCCCGCCGTTGGGCAGGGTGGTCTCCTTGATGAAGACGATGTCGAAGGAAACAATTTGCTTGGCGTGGCTGTGCGCCTGGTTGAAGGTGCGTTCCAAGTACCTAGCAAACGGGTGAAGGTTGTGGTCGAACTGCGGTTTGGAAAGGTTGCGCAGGTACTTGCGCCAGCGGGTGCCTGGATCGTCGCCCATGACATAGGCGGGGTTGGACCAATTGATCCGTTTGCCCGTGAAAACATCGACCTGCGAGCCGTCCGCGAGCTCGGCGGGCATGACAAACCAGCCATCGTGGCTCAAGGCGTCCGGTGAGATCATGTTCCAGCTCTGCTCCATCCGCAACACGTCCCCGACGGCGGTGATGCGTACCGGGAGCGTCGGGTTTTCGCGGTGCGAATCGAGCCATTGCAGGTTCCAGGCGACGGCGTAGATCAGGGCGATCGACGCGACGATCTGCTCCCAGCCTCTGGCTTTGATCCCCAGGTGTCGGCTGGTGGGGACATCGATCAGGACGTCGCCCGTGCCACGCCTTGACCCGGAGATGACCAGCGGCAGCCGCTTGAGTAGTGCCAGCAGCCAGAACGCCCGAGACGGGTTGGCCCGCAGCCCCGCCTGGCTATGGGTCCGTGTCCTAAGCCAGTCCCACCACTTGCCGGGGACAAACACCAGCCAACTCACCGCCGCGACGTAGGGCAGCAGCCCCAGGTTCAGGCTCATCGCCAGCGCCACGTGAGTCCCGATCATCGCGAGGATCACCAGCATCCTGGCCGACCCCGTCCACACGGGGCAGAAAGCAAGCAACGGCGCGGCGATCGCCAGGGTGAACGCCCCCTTGGTCAGGATCGGCAAAAGCCAGTCGATCTGACGCACCCACATGCCAAAAGGCGTGACCAATTGGTCGATATGCAACGCGAAGTAGGCGGCGTTCTGGTGCCACCACATCGGGTGGTCCTTGAAGGCCGCGGTGAACCAATACACCAGGCAGACCTGCAGCAGGATCGCCACCCCGGCGACCGACAGCAGGCGGTTGTCCTTGCGGCGGTACAGCGTCAAAGGCCCCGAAGCGCTGTCCACCGACCACCGTGCCCCAAGCGGCAGCAGCATCCCCCAGAACAGCAGCAGCCTCAGCAGCGCATCGCCCGCCTGCAGGACGACCGGGTTGCGGTGGTGCAGGCTCAGCAAAAGCACCCATGACCCGAACGTCGCCAGACGTGTCCTGACTCCAAATAACAAGGTGATGGCGAAGTACCCCGCCAACCCGAATAGCACGGCCTGCCAGAGGAACGACCCGCTTAAGGAGTGCAACGACAGGTACGCGCGCAAGCCTTCGCTCTCAAATAGGGCCGACCTGGGCAGCACGCCCGCATCGGTGTAGTGAGCCGTCAGATCTCCCGCACGGGACACCAGGTCCACCAGCAGCAGGGCCGCCAGGCCCACCCGGAGGACCGCCAAGGATCGCAGGTCCACACTCCCGAGCACCGCCAGCCGTTCACGCCACGCCACCAGCCAACGTGACAGGCCCCCGGCGGGCTTGGTCGCGACGCGCGCGACCCCCGCAGGGTTGGCATCTGCTGCCGAACTATCCTTCGAAAACTCGCTCAACACCCACGCCTCCATCAATGCACAGACTATTACCCTCACTCATCGGCAATCCGCCATGATACGGTGGAGCATCAATCTCTCTCCCGTTATCCGCGTTGGAGCCCGAGCCTTAACCTCGTTCTCTCAACAGCGTTAGGCTAATCTACACGATCGGCGCAAAAAACAACCCCGGTTTGTGCCGAGGTTGAGTAATTTCATCTAAATATTATAGAACATCGTCAGGCGGCTTGTGCTGCTTTTTCGTTTAACTTGGTTGTTAGACGAGACTTGTACCTTGCGGCGGTGTTCTTGTGCATCGTGCTGCCGCTGGCTGCCTGGTCGAGCATCTTGTAGAGCCCGGTGAGTTTGGCCTTGGCGTCATCGACCGTCCCGTGCAGGATAGCCTCACGGTAATCCTTCATCGCGGTGCGGATATCGCCCTTGCGCCAGCGGTTGCGAGACCGGGCCTTGGCGTTCTGGCGGATACGTTTACGGGCGCTGACCGAATGTGCCATCGTCTGAGTCCTCTTGTCAGGTATCTAAACCGAGCCCAACATTATGCCGGATATCGCTGCCGATATCAAGTGCCAATCCGTCCCGTGACAGTCAGGCAATCCCGGGGGTCACCACGGTCTGGGAATTACCCCAAGCGCTGTCCGGGAAGTTACGGATATCAATGGGCCTGCCCGTCTTTTACACTAATTACCCGGTGGGATGGGCCGTGCATTCTCTGGCGTCCAGGCTGCATAATTTGCATGGATCAAAGCTTTTGGGGGGCATCCGTTAGAACATCTTCGTGGGATTCAGGGAATACCGGGGGAGCGGGGCGGCAGGGAGAAAAGAGCGGGGGAAAGGCTGCGTTGACCGCGTACATGTCGAGATGGTAGCCGCATGCTACACCTGCCCGTCAACCTTAACGAAGACGGCTTTGCCGGCATCCGCGACTTGAGCCTTGTCCTGGGTAAGTGGAACCAGATCGTGGCCGCCGATGTCTGGCTCGGGTCCCCAAGCCCGGGGCGCTGGGGCTGTTGGCGATCGGCGTGGTTTTTTTGGGGGGGCCTACGCGTGGGAGCTTAGCTGACGGCCGGAATCCAAAAGATAGTTGAACGGGGATCTGAAAAGGTGCCGCGGGGAGAATTTTAAGATCATATTATCTGTAATAGGCTTGGCTTTCACTACCCCGGGGGTTATATTAGCACTTCGGCTACACACATCTTTTTATGGTCGGTGAGTTCAGGGGTGTTCAGGGAAGTTCGGGGGGCGTATCCAAGGAAAATCTGGTTGCAGATCAGTCGGGATGTCGTGCTGAGAAACATGTCTCGTGCATCGTGGCGGGTGTGAGATGCGGGGGCCGCAAGACGGTTAAGTAACAATTTATTCAGAGGGAGGTTCGGGATGCTCGGACTAAAGAATGCGGCCGTGGGCGGTTCGTGCGCTTGGGTTCTTTTAGGTGCCGTACTGTTATCGAGTCAGCGTGCGTCTGCCGCTCAATTCACCGCCAACTGGACCGGCCTGGGTGACGGCATCAACTACAACGACCCGTCAAACTGGGACCTCGGTGCCGTGGTCCCGATCAATACCCTCACCGACACATTTGTTGTCAACATCCCCGCGAGCGTGGCTGTGAATTTCAACGTGCCGACGGTGAGTAACCAGGTGTTTCAGTTGTCACTGGGATCGGGCGCGACGCTGACGGTTGATCCGGGGCGTGACCTGTTGGTGACCGACTCGGCCGACATCGCCGGGCTGGTCAACTCAACCAACGGCACATTTACTGCGAACTCTGTCGCCTCACAATTCACCGGGAGTGCGCCGCGCGTGTGGTCGTCCGGGGGCGGGGCTGTCACACTCAACGCCGCATCTTATGTGAACACCGCCCACAACGGCGACCTGATCGTCGCGGACGACCCCGGCTCGGTGGTCAACCTCTCGGGCGTGCTGAGCATCAACAACGACAAAGACTTCGGGGGCTCGCCGATCACAACGATCGCCGGCCGCAACGGCGGGGCGGTCAACCTCTCGGGGCTGACCAGCGTGGTGGGCGCACGCAACGGCGACTCCCTGCGATTCGAGGTCAGCGGTGGGGGCTCCCTGAACCTCTCCAACCTGACGACGATCTCCGGTAACCGTAATGTCCGGTTCACCTCCGACGGCACGGCGTTGAGTTTGCCATCGTTGCAGACGATCACCGGCGGGGTGCTGTTCGAAATGGCAGCCGGCACGGCGTTCAGCCTGCCTTCACTGACCAGCATCAACGGCGCGGGCAGCGGGATCACCACGCTGTTGGAAGCCCCCGCCGCGGGGTCGTTGTCGGCCGCGTCGTTGACCACCTTCCGCCAAGCCACGCTCACGCTCGGAGCGGGCCAGACACTGACCACCGGCTCACTGGGCGACATCGCCGGCTCACGCTTCCTGATCAGCGGCGGGCAGATCTTCAACAGCGTCACCGCGGCCACATACGACTCGACGGATTTCTTCGGCTCCGGCGACTTCTTTACCGCGACCGACGTAGGCACCGTCCTGAACCTATCCAGCCTGAACAGCCTGAACTTCGACCAGGATTTTGGGGGTGCGCCCAACTACACCATCGCCGCACGTGACGGCGGGACGGTCGATCTCTCCGGCTTGACCAACGTCGTCGGCGGTCGCGGGGCCGATGCACTTCGGTTCAGCGTGACCAACGGCGGGTCGATCGACCTGACCAACCTCTCGTCGATCACCGGCAACCGTAACGTCCGATTCACCTCTGACGGCACAGCCCTTTCGCTGCCCAACCTCTCGACGATCGTCGGCGGGGTGGTGTTCGAGCTAGGCACGAGTCAGGCCCTGAACCTCCCGGTATTGACCAGCTACGACGGCACGGGCAGCGGTTTTAACGCCACCTTCAACGCCCCGGCGAGCGGGTCCATCTCGGCAAACAACCTCCTGCAGATGGACGATGTCGATGTCAGCATCGGCGTCGGCGGGACGGTCAACCTCACCGCCCTGGGCAGCTTCACCCGCGGCACAATGACCTACGGCGCGGGGCAGACGCTCAACGTCGGCGCGCTCAACGACGTCGACGGCTCACGGTTCCTCATCAGCGGCGGGCAGACCTTCGCCGGCGTCACGGCGGCCACTTACGACACACTCGACTTCTTTGGCGGCGGGGACATCTTCTCCGCCACCGGGGCACCGACCACACTGAACCTCTCCACGCTCACCAGCCTGGACTTCGACCAGGACTTCGGCGGTTCGCCGATCTACGTCATCGCCGCACGCGACGGCGGGGCGATCGACCTCTCCGGCGTGACCAACGTCGTCGGCGGACGCAACGGTGATTCCCTGCGCTTCGAGGTCGGCACCGGCGGTTCGATCGACTTAAGCGACCTCCAGTCGATCACCGGCAACCGCAACGTCCGCTTCACCTCCGACGGCACAGCACTTAACCTCCCGGCACTGCAGACAATCAACGCCGCGGTCGTCTTCGAACTCGCCACCAGCCAGGCCCTGGACCTGCCGGCGCTGACCAGCTTCGACGGGACAGGCAGCGGTTTCAACGCCACCTTCAACGCCCCGGCGAGCGGGTCCATCTCGGCAAACAACCTCCTTCAGATGGACGATGTCGATGTCAGCATCGGCGTCGGCGGGACGGTCTGCCTCACCGCCCTGACCAGCTACACGCGCGGCACGTTGACCTATGGCGCGGGGCAGACGCTCAACGTCGGCGCGCTCAACGACATCGACGGCTCTCGGATGCATATCAGCGACGGCAAGACATTTACCGCCAACGCTAACAGCTACGACTCGCTGGACCACTTCGGCGGCGGCGATGTCTTTTCCGCCACCGGCTCGGGGACTTCGCTCAACCTTTCTTCCATGACCACGATGGATTTCAATCAGGACTTCGGCGGCTCGCCGGTCTACGTCATCGCGGCCCGGGACGGCGGGGCGGTCGACCTGTCCGGCCTCGTGTCGGTGGTCGGGGCCCGCGTCGGCGACTTCCTTGAATTCACCGCGCAGACCGACGGCGTGTTAGATCTGTCCTCGCTGACTACCGAAACGCAGAACACACGCTTCACCGCCAACACCGGTGGGACGATCAACTTCGGCACCCTGACCAACATCGACGCCAACCTCTCCGCGACCGACCTGAACAGCGCACTTGATTTCGCGGGCTCG
>JAJDCT010000370.1 GCA_029260695.1 Phycisphaeraceae bacterium | reverse complement strand
CCTTGCGGGGCCCGTGGGGTCATCCAAAACCTGGCGGGCACCGTTGCCTTCGTCCAGGACCAGGACCCGGTCCCCGACGCCGGCGTACGCGGTGTCGATGGCGATCAGGTACTTGCCGGTCGTGGTCCAGTCGGGGTTGGTGCGGTCGACGATCAGCAGGCGGCGGTTGTCGTAGAACGGGTGGTTGATGGTCGAGGTGATGGTCCCGGTGACGATTCCTAGGATCATGATGCGCCCCCTTGGATATCTACGCCGTCGACGATCCCGATGATGGTGTGATCGACCGGGACGAACCAGGGGTCCAGCGCGAGCGCGGCTTCCCGGCCGCCCTCGTAGTAGACCAGCTCGCCGGGCCCGGCCATGCGGGTACTGTCGCAGCAGACCAGCGCCGAACCGGTGCTTTTCTGCTTAGGGTCCAAGGGCTGGACGAGGAGCATGGGCACGCCTTGGAGCCCTTCGTATGCCTCACAGAGGACCACGGTCCCGATGACACGGCCGAGCATCATGACGGGGTGAACTCCGTGGAACGGTGGATGTGTTTACGCAGCTCGGCGTCGAGCGCGGGGATGATGGTGTGGCTGGCTTGCATCGGTTGGATGGCGGCAAGGCCGGCCTCGATCGCGGCTTGAACCGATTCCAGTGCGCCGGTCAGGTGGGTCAGGCCCTTGCCGCCCAGCCCGTCGCCCAGACGGATCTCGATGATCCGAACATCAGCAGACTTGACCGCACGATCGGCGGCGATGAGCATCGCGCTAAGCCCCGTGACTTCTATAATCCCAAGTGAGTCGTCGGCCTTGGTCTGCCGCTTGCCGGCGACGGCACCGTACACCTGCTCGTGCACGTCCGGGATGATGATCTGGTCGGTCAGCGCTTCGCCACCGACGCGGATACCCTCGTGGTAGGACTCTTCAACGACCGCAACCGCCCCGCCGATAAGGACCAGGTACTTGCCGGGCTGCACCGTGCCGACACGGAGTGTGGTGATCGGGGCGCGTTTGACCATCGCGTCGGCGGCGAGCGTACCGGTGGCGACGCTGTCGAACTCAAGCAACGCGATAGCGGGTTCACGGCTCAACTTAAGTGATCCTGAAATGGTCGATCAGCACGCAGCGGCGCTCGCGGGAGAAGGATCGTGGGTTGGTCAGTCCCTCGCCGGTGGGGCTGGCGATGGAGAAGGAGGTGTAGCCCTCGCCGCCCTCGCCCAGGCCGGAGTAGATCGGGCCGTTCTTGACGAGGATGCTGCCGTTCATCTCCCGGGCCATGCGGCTGAGCCTGCCCAAGTGCATCGAGTGCATCGCCGAGGAGTGGCCGAACCCGTGCTCGGCCTCGATCGCCAGGTCGATCGCTTCGTCGGCGTCTTTCACACGGGCAACGGGCAGCACCGGCATCAACTGCTCGGTCCAGATCAACGGGTGATCCACCGGGACGTCGATCACGACGAGTCGCACGGAGTCGGGGACACGCATCCCGATCTCGGCGAGGATGTCGCAGGCGTTCTTGCCGATCCACTTGCGGGCGATTTTCCCGGGCTTGCGGGGGCCACGGACCTCTTCGAAGATCACCTTCTCAAGTGCCTGGGTCTGCGGCCGGGTCAACACGACCGCGCCGTTCTGGCTCATCACCTTCAGAAGTTGATCCGCCACGGACTCGACAACGAAGACTTCTTTCTCGTCGACGCAGATCACGTTGTTATCAAATGAAGCGCCGTTGACGATGTCGCGACCGGCCTTTTCGATGTTGGCTGTTTCGTCGACCACGACCGGTGGATTGCCCGGCCCGGCACAGATGGCTCGCTTGCCGCTGGTCATGGCTTCCTTCACCACACCCGGCCCGCCTGTCACGACCAGCAGACGTATGCCTTTGTGACGCATCAGCTCCTGAGCGCTGGCGATAGTAGGTTCAGCCATCGCGGTGACGACGTTCTCGGGGCCGCCGGCCTTGACGATCGCCTCGTTGATCAGGCCGACGTTCCGGCAGGAGACCCGCTTGGCGCTTGGGTGGACATTGAACACGACGGTGTTGCCCGCGGAGATCATCCCGATCGAGTTGCAGATGATCGTCGAGGTCGGATTGGTCGTGGGTGTGATCGCGGCGATCACCCCGAAGGGCGCCCGCTCCATGATCATCAGCCCGCCATCCCCGGAAACCGCCGAGGGTTCGAGGAACTCCGGGCCGGGGGTCTTGTTCGCGACCAACCGGTTCTTGATGACCTTGTCTTCGGCCCGGCCAAGGCCCGTCTCATCGAAGGCGTCCTGCGCCAACGACTGGGCGTTAGCGTTCATCGACTCTCGGATCGAGGCGATGATCTGCTTGCGGTGGTCCAGCCCGATCTTCTTGAACTGCTCAAACGCCTCCCGCGCGGCGGCGACGCAGTCGTCGATGCTGCGGAACACGCCCATGGGCAGCCTGCCGGACCGGGCGACAGACTCGACCTGCGCCGGTGGCAGGGACGGCTGGTCGGACACCGCGGCACCGGCCATCCTGGATAGGACCTGCCGGGCGATCACGTCGATCTGATTGTCGCTTAATCGAGACATCGCGGGTCACCTCGCCGAAGGTTATTTCTTGTACCGTTCTTCGCCGCCGACCTCCCAGGAATCGACGATCGCCATGATCACCGCGTCGCAGGGCCGTTTGTCGGTGGCGACGGTCTGCCGGGCCGAACTGCCCGAGGCGTAGAGGACGATCTCGTCGACACCCGCACCGACCGCATCCGCGGCGACGACGTGCGAGCCGGCTGGCTTGCCCTTTTCGTCAAGCGGCTGGAGCAGCATGAAGCGCAGGCCCTCAAGGCTCGCTTCCTTTTGGGTCGAGACCACCGTACCGATTATCCTGGCCAAAAACATCGCAAGACTCCCATGGGATCGCCACCCGCTCGGCGCGGCGCAAACAGCTGCGCGGCGCGACCCGCATCAAAGGGGGCCGTCCGCGCCTAGAAGCGCGTTTGCCGAACCGGCAGGCTGCCCGGGTTTACTTGGTCTTGCCGGCGTTTGGCCGACCAAGGGGCAGGTTTTCGTCTACGTTGGTGTGCGGGCGAGCGATCACATGGACGGTGACCACCTCACCGACACGTGCGGCGGCGGCTTGCCCGGCGTCACAGGCGGCCTTCACCGCTGCAACATCGCCACGGATGATCGCGGTGACATACCCGCCGCCGATCTTCTCGTACGAGACCAATTCGACCTTGGCTGCCTTTACCATCGCGTCGCTGGCCTCGACCATCGCCGCGAACCCGCGTGTCTCAATCATGCCTAGTGCTTCTGCCATCGTCAGGGTTCCTCTCTGAATCAGTTAAGTCTTAAATATTATATCGTCGTGTAAACGTCTCATGCCCGAGTCCAATCGCTGCCTTGCATGGCTGGGCTACTTCTTCTTTTTCTCAGCAACACGCCCGGTGACGCCTTCGATCGCCGCCAGTGCCGCCTGGTAGCCGACCTCGATATCGCGTTCCTCGCCGCCGAGGTAGATACGCCCGAAGCTGCCGACGGCTCGTACTTCCAGGATATTGATATCGGCCGCCTTCTCTGCTTCGTTCGCCGCCAGCGCCGCGTAGGCCGCGGGCTCGCACTCCAGGATATACAGCGTCTGCCCGGCGAGGATCATGTTGCCGTGACGCATCCGGTTGATCAACTGGGTCTGGTAGTCGTCGATGCACCGGATCACCTGGCTGGAGATCACGGTGGGTTTGCGCCGATCTGCCTCGGTCACGTCCAAGGCCTGGAGGATATCACGCCCCGCTGCGCGGACGTCGGCCTGTGAGTCGGAGTGGACCTCCAACGCGCCGTAGAGCCGCTCGACGATCTGCATGCCCGGGTGGACGTGCGTGGACTTCAGTGCGATATCGGTGACGCGGTTGATCTCGATGCCCGGGGAGATCTCCACAAACAACGACGCCTGTCCCGCCACAGGTAAAAAACCCTGCGACACGGTCGCCATGAATGAGGCGAACTGGGGCTGGAGGCTATCCAGGAAAACGTACGCGCGTAAGTCAACATGTTGCATAGTGATTCAGCCTATCAGTACTTGTCTTTCGAGCTTCCTTCAGAAACGGTCATGCCCTTGGCTTGCTTGACAATCTTCACACCGGCGCTGACGCCCAAGCGGGTGGCCCCCGCGTGGATCATTTCTTGAGCGCCTTCAAGGTCACGGATACCACCGGAGGCCTTGACGCCCATGCGTGTCCCGCTGACCGCGTGGCTCATCAGTGCGACATCCTCAGCGGTCGCGCCGCCGGGGCCGAAGCCTGTCGAGGTTTTAACAAAGTCCGCACGCGCCCGCTTCGCTGCATGACAGGCGCGGATCTTTTCGTCGTCGTTCAGCAAAGCTGTTTCGAGAATCACCTTGCAGATACTCCGGCCGTCCATGCAAACCTCGGTCACGGCCCGGATGTCGCGGTAGACCAGGTCGTCGGCGCCGCGCTTAAGTGCGCCGACGGTGGTGACCCAGTCGATCTACCGTGCGCCGTCCCGGATCGCACGCCGGGCCTCGAGCGCCTTGATCTCTGGGGTAGTAGCGCCCAGGGGGAACCCGACCACCGAACAGGCTTTGACGTTGGTACCCTTCAACTCGCCCGCAACCAGCTTCACGTTAGCCGGGTTCACGCACACGCTGGCAAAGCCGTAGTCCTTGGCTTCGGCACACATGCTGATGAGTTGATCGGTGGTGGCGTCGGGCTTGAGCAGCGTGTGGTCGATCGAGGCCGCCAGCTCACGCGGGAGGTCGCCGGCCCCGGGTTGGTGGGCGATACGGTCGGCACCCATCTCCAGGAACTGACGGACCAGTTCGGGGTTGGTCTGGGCACAGGTCTTGCAAAAACCGCAGGCCAGGGTCGTGCAGCCGAGGTTTGCACCGCCGGACAACTCTAAAATCCGTTGGACGATCCGTTCGATGTCGACGTCTGCGTCGGGTATGGGTTGGGACATACTTTTCTCTTGACATTGGCAGGCGTGCCCGGCAGGTGCGGGCGTAGTCGTGGCAGTTCCGGCCCCGGTCTCGATCATGTTCACGCGCCGCAGGTGGCGCTCGGCCGTGCATTGGGTTGTCAGGAACACATCAACGATCTGTAGCGCCAAGTTCGGCCCGACAAACCCCGACCCCATGGTCAGCACGTTCGCGTCGTTGTGTTCCCGGGCGTTATTTGCAGATGCAGCGTAGTAACACAACGCGGCCCGCACGCCGGGGACCTTGTTCGCGACCATGCTCGAGCCGATGCCCGCACCGTCTATAAGGATACCCAGGTCTGACTCGCCCCGCGAAACCCGTTCCGCCACCGCCCGGGCGAAGACCGGGTAGTCAACCGCGTCTGTGTTGTGTGTGCCGCAGTCGTGGACCGAGTGGCCCTGGCCCCGAAGATGCGCCTTGATCTTTTCTTTAAGCTCAAAGCCGCCGTGATCCGCCCCCAAGGCGATGCGTTGTGATGCTGTGTTCTCGGCCATCGGTTTCCACTGACAGGGCACCTAGGTGCCAAACATGACTGGTCGTCGCCTAGGGTCAGTTAAAAAACGGGCTGACCACGGTACGACACCACTATCAACCGGCGCTCTAAGCGGTGAGGGGGGACCTCCCGGGGGGTGTCACTTCGGTTGTGGGAAACAAGGTGTTAACCCTGCCCCGCAACCTCAAGCTTGCCGGCCCCTTGAAGCGCCCGGCTGGGCCTTTTCGGCCAAGCGTTACATTGTACCCGATCCGCCGCGAACACAAAGCCTTTTCAGGAAATCGCCCACCGCGTCCTTGTAAGCCTGTTCGTGTTCACAGGGGAGGTCGTCGTGCCCGCCGCCCTCGATCTCGATGAACTCCCCCGCCGGGGCGGCCTCGGCGATCTGTTTGGCAGAGGTTATCGGACAAAGTCCGTCCTCTGAGCCGTGAACCACCAACAGGGGGCAACCGAGTTTGGCGGCGTGCTCCGCTCGATCGAATTCCGTGAACCCCTTGGCCGTCAGCGCAAGCCACTCACCCGCCAGCGGGATGATCGGCCAGCGCGGGTAACGGTGCTTGCGAAATACGTTGTGCAACGGCTCGTCCCAATGCCGGTACGGCCCCTCCGCGATCACACCCACTATCCCGTCCCGGATATCTCCCCCCGCCTTCGCCGCCGCCGCGATCGCTATGCCGGCACCCATCGACACCCCCAACAACACGATACGCTCGGCGTCCTGCTTCTCTAGCTGCCCCAGAACCGCAAGCACGTCGTCAGGCTCGCGCAACCCCCCATACGCCCGCTTCGATTCCGACTCCCCCTGCCCCGGCAGATCGAACACCACCACACGCTTCACAGTCGGCCCAACCAGCGGTGCACGCCGCATCGCCCCGTACCGGCTATCCCCAAAACCGTGCACAATCACAACGGTCAGCGCGTCCTCATTTGCAGCCGCCTCGCCTTGGATCACCCACCCCGGCGACCGCTTGCCACCCGAGAGCGTGAACGTGACTTCCTGCGCCTCAAGCCCCAGGTCCGCCGGATCGGTCGGATCGCCCTTCCCCAGCGCGACCGCAAACGTCTTGCGCTTGGGGTGCCCCAACGCATACACCAAGCCCGCGGCGCCGAGCAGCCAGAGGAGGGCGACCGCAATAGCAATTAAAAGTATCAGACCCATAGAACCGGATGATAGCCCATCTGATCTGATCCATCCGATGAATCCAAACTTCATCCCGTATATCCTGTCACCCAGTTAGAAATCGATTTACTCTGCGGAGCCGAGCCCGATGGATTACCAAGCACTCTTAAACGAAGCGATCAAGGAAGCCGAACTGGGGTTATCCGAGGGCGGACTGCCGATCGGGTCGGTGTTGGCGGACTCGGATGGCAACCTCGTAGCACGCGGGCACAACCTGCGGGTGCAGACCGGGGACCCCACGGCGCACGCGGAAGTGGCCTGCATCCGTAAGGCTGGGCGCAGACGGGACTGGCCCCGGCTCACGCTGGTGAGCACACTGAGTCCGTGTGTGATGTGCACCGGGACGAGCCTGCTCTACAAGATCCCCCGAGTGGTGATTGGTGAGAACCAGAACTTCATGGGTGCCGAAGACCTCTTCAAACAGCACGGGGTCGAGTTGATCAACCTCAACGATGCGCGATGTGTCGAGCTGATGGCCAACTTCATCCGCGACAAGCCGGACCTGTGGAACGAAGACATCGGGATCGAGTAGCGGGGTTCAACTAAAGCTAGGCTCACCTTGCCGACCTGATCTTTCGATAAGCCCAGATGAAGGCGACGAGGAACAGCAGGTCGAAGATGAAGAACGGTTTCCACATCCACGGCACACCCGCGTCCAGCCAGTGCCAGCCGACGATCGCGCAGTAGCTGATCTTAAGCATGATGCCGAAGGGGATCAGGTTACGGTTACGTTTCGGGTCGGCGGCGACGGCGAAGAACATCAAGGCGAAAATACACAAGATCGCCGCCGCGAAGTGGACGTAGCCGTAGTGGTTCGGCGGGGTGACATTGAAGCGGTCGAAGACGGCTGGCGAGAAGAAGAGGAACGCCAATCCCAGTACGCCGTCGTAAAGCCCGGCGAGGATGAACAGCGGCCGAACGGATGATGATCGTGCCATGAGGCGTGCCTCCAGCCCACCGGGGTGTTGTCAGGCCGACTCCTTTATACCCTCCACCAAGCCATTCGTCGCCCTTCGGTACTTGCGTTTAAACAGGTCCCGTCTCCAAGCGGTCGCCTCGTCACTGTAGAGCCTGACCACTAGGTCGTGGAAGCCCCCGACCAGCTCGTCGGCGGTCATGTGGGTCGGCTCAAAG
>JAJDCT010000369.1 GCA_029260695.1 Phycisphaeraceae bacterium | reverse complement strand
CGCATTAGGCATCGTCACCCAACACGCCGAGCGCATCGTCCGTGTCACCGATGACGAGGTCGCCGCCGCGATGCGTTGCTACTTTACGGACACCCACAACGCCGCCGAGGGCGCCGGGGCCGCATCCTTAGCCGCGTTGCTTAAAGAGAAAAACATGGTGGCTGGTAAGCACGTCGGCGTTGTTTTGACCGGCGGGAACGTGGACGCGCATTTGTTCGCCGATGTCCTTAGTGACAAAACATAGGTGACCAACCAGTTAGATTTTCCAGCAGGACAGGCGATTTCTAAGGTTGTTTGGGAGTTTTCGCTGCGTGAATCTGAAGCAGGGTCACGCGGTGACGGTGGTGGTGTGGCGGACGTGTTCGAGGGTTTGTGCCAGTCCGACGCCCAGGGTGCAGCCGGTGACGCCGGCGGAGGCGTATTGGATCGGCAGGGCCAAGGTAAGGTTCAGGAAGTTGTGGCTATAGAGGTCCATGAGCAGCGAGTCGGTCGTCGGGTGTGCGTGGGCCACCCACAGGTAGGCCACAATGGCGACGAGCATCGGGCTCAGCAGGATCATCACGGGGTTGCGCTGGGGGACAGCCATGTTCCCGATGAGGGCCGCGACACCGAAGCCCAGGATCAGCGAGCCGTTGACCTGCCCGCCGTCTGTCGATTGGATCAGCAGGTTGCAGATAAACGCGCCGCCCGCGGCTGTGATCAGCCCGGCGAGCAGTGGCTTGGCCCCCGGGAGTGTCAGTTGTGTCCGTGTGCCCAGGTGGTGTTTGGGTGTGAGCATTTGCAGCCCGGGTCGGACCCTGGCTCGTAACCCGTCGATCAGGAAGATCACCAGAGCCAGGAAGAAAACCCAGATCACCGACTCGACCGCGAGCAGGCGGTACCCGTTAGGGAGGTCGGCCCGTCTGAGGTAGCCGTCGATCGATCCTCCCATGCAGCCGAGCAGCAGCAGCGAACCGCAGAGGGTAAATACACCGGTCAGCGGGTTGCCGGTCGAAGCAGTCAGGAGGGCGAGGACGATGGCGGGGATACCCGCGGCGATAAGGATCAATACCGCGTTGGGTGTGCCGATGCGGGCATCCATCAGGCTAAGCCCCGTGGACCCGTCCGCCGCAGTCAGTGCGCCGAGTGCCAATAGCCAGCCCAGCCCCCCGATGACCAGGGACAGGCCGATGATGAGACGGTGTTTTAGCTGTGGCAACATAGGCTGGGATTCTATCGCGGTTATCTATGCCCTGCCCGGGTGGGGCCCGCTTTGCCCGTGGTGGAGGGTGACGGGCCAGGTGGCAGGCTTAACGTCAGCCCTCGCTCGCGGCGGTGGGCTCTTGGGGTTTACGGTAGGCGATACGCATCACCACCAGGCCCAGCTCGAACAGCCCCCACAAAGGCAACGCCAGCGCAAACATGCTGATCGGGTCCGCCGGGGTCAGTAGCGCGCCCAGGACAAAACAAACGAAAATGCAGTACCGGCGGTACTTGCTGAAGGTTTCCGGCGCGATCAGCCTGGACCACCCCAGGATCATCATGACCACCGGGAGTTGGAACGAGATGACCACGCCCAGCATCAACATGGTGACGAAGCTGATATACTGGCCGATCTCGATCATCGGGGCGAGCATGGATTGGCCGATCAGCGGGACGTAGGTGATCGTCTGTCCGGAGATGTGGATGCGAAGCTGGCCCTCGGGTTGCTTGATCCATGCCTGACCCTCGATCGGGCTGGGCGGGTCGGTGGTCAGGGTCTGGAACAGGGTGGTCGAGCCCGGGGCCGGGTCCAGGTTGGGAGGCGCATCGGTCAATGTAGTGACAGGTGTTCTAGGCGAGCCGTAAGCGCTGAGCACCCAGCCGATCAACCCCCCTTGCGGTGGGCCCTGTGCGTCCGGCGGGGGGAACCCGGTGGTGAAGAAAATCAAAAACGCCAAAGTCATGGGAAGCAGGACGTAATACATGAACAGCACGCCCAGCACCGACATCAGCGAGCTGAACGGGGCCACGAGTATCGCGGCGTGTCGTTCGTGTTCGTACAACCCGCTCTCGATGAACTTCCACAACTGGTAGCAGACCCAGGGCGATGCGATGATCAACCCGACGATCAGCCCAACCTTCATGTAGACGCTGAACCCGGTCGTGACCGCGAGGTTGTAGGTCTGCGGCGGGAGCCCGAAGTATTGCAACACCTGGGCCAGCGGACGGACCAGCCAGCCGACGATCTCTCGGCCGTAGATCAGCCCAACCGCGCTGGTGACCAAAGGCCCCAATAGCGCGAGGACCAGCCTGCGCCGCAGGTCTTCGAGGTGATCGCCGAAGCTCATCCGCATCTCGTCGAGGCGGGAGTCCTTGGCTTGGGGTTCTTCAAGGTCTATCTGATCGAGCGGCATAGGCAGATTCTAAGGCGGATCGGGTTACGGGTGGCGGCGGGGGGATTTTAAGGGGTTCCGGTGCTAGCGTATCGTCTGAACTGTTGCAGCGGGGTCTTGATGTTAGCCCCCCGAATGTATATGCGGGATTTCAGGCTCCCGGCCCCCGGCGGACTGCGGAAATTCATCCGCAGTCATGACACACAGATACGCGACTGAATTCGGGGTGTGTTTTAGATTATCAACATCGCGTCGCCGAAGGAGTAGAACCGGTATTGCTCACGGATGGCCTCCTGGTACCAGGCCATCAGCCGGTCGATCCCGACACCGGGCAGGGCGGCGACCAGGGCCAACAGGGTCGAACGGGGCAGGTGGAAGTTGGTCAGCAGGCGATCGGTGTAGCGGTAGGTGAAGCCGGCGTTGGGCAAGATATAGAGGCGGGTGTCCGCGGTGTAGCCCTGCTCTGCGATCTGGGTGATATCTGTCGGCAGACTCTCGATCGCTCGGACGGTCGTCGTGCCTACCGCTGTGATGGATTGCCCGGTGTCACGGGTCCGCTGGATCGCGCGGATGGTTTCTGATGGAACGGAGATGAACTCGCTGTGGATCGGGTGGTCGTTGATGTTTTCGCAGCGGATCGGCGCGAACGTACCCATGCCCACATGCAGGGTGACCTCGGCCCGGGTCACGCCGGCCGCCTCCAGTACGGCGAGCAGCTCGGGCGTGAAGTGCAGCCCGGCGGTGGGTGCTGCGACCGAGCCGGTTTGGTCGGCGTACACGGTGTTGTACCGGGCCATATCTTCGCTCGTCACCTCCGGCTGGTCGTGGGCTTTGCGGGCCTTACGGATGTAGGGCGGCAGGGGGGCCAGCCCGATCCGCGACAGCAGTGTGAGCGTGTCATCATCCCCGACGTATTTCACTAACCATTCGCCCCGTCCGACGTGCTCGGTGAGTGTCAGGTGGGCGTCGGCATCCAGGTCGATGCGTTCCCCTGATTGAAGTTTGCCGCGAGCTTCGATCAAGGTCAGCCATTGGTCATCGGCGGGGGAGCCCAGGTACAGGCCACTGATTTTCCCGCCGGTGTTAGCGCGGGTGCCGTGGTAGTAGGCCGGGAGGACCTTGCTGCGGTTGACGAGCATCAGGTCGCCGCTCTGGAAGACGCCCAGGCCCGGGAGGTCGCGGACGTTGCGGTGGTCGACCTTGCCGGTCTGGCGGTCCACGACCATCAGCCTGGCGCTGTCCCGGGGGTTGGCCGCGACGGTGGCGATCAACTCGCCTGGCAGGTCGTAATCCAGTTCATCAGCACGCATCGACGGCATGGTAGGGCGTGGGGACACACGGGCAACAGGGCCGTGGGTTTAGGGCAACATCTGGCGCAGATCGGATGGAGCGAGATATTTTAAATGAAACGTAAATGCGTGTTGTTTAAATAGATATGCCCTCGTTTGCCTGGCTGTGCC
>JAJDCT010000368.1 GCA_029260695.1 Phycisphaeraceae bacterium | reverse complement strand
AGGGCAAACGCAAATACATCGGCCAACTCGGCCAGTACCGCGGCAACCGGGCCTTCAAGGTCACCCGAGCCCTCTCGCCTAAGGATCGGGTTTAGGCCGGCCACCCCACCTCCAGCACCGCCTGTGTGGAACTGTCGATGTGGTACCACCACTTCTCCAGCCAAGGCCCGTCCAGGCCGTTCGCTCGTGCCGCTTCCACCAGGGCTATGCGTATCTCTTTGAGCTTCTTACTCAGAGGGTTGTCCCGTTCATCGCCGATCCGGCGGAGGTCGCCGTTGTCCATGAGCGAGATCGCCTCGTCAGCCAGCGCCGTAACAATTCGCCCGGTCGGCGTCTCTTTCGCCGAGGCATGAAGCCACTTGTGATAGGGATAAGGCTCCCCGTCCAGCACCATCGCCGCACGCAAGGCCTCCTGCAGAGTCCTGGAAACGCCAAACAGAACCGCCACCGGATCCCCGCGATACATCGGGTTGTCTGTCGAGCGGTGCTCGCCACGCATCTTGACGTAATGGTGAGTGAACCACGCCGCCCGGACTCGATCTGGCATCGCAGCCATCGCCCGTTCTCGTAACTCGGCCACGATGCCATCGCGGTCGCGCACGATTTGACACCGTCGCAGTTCAAAGAGCGTAGACATATCGACCGGGCCGAACGCAGACGCAAGGTTTGCAGCCGACACCAGGTTGATGTGGCCTTCCACTCCGTTGACCCGAATCACGAAGAAGTTTGTCCCGGCCTCACATTCAACCCGCTTAAGCTGTTCGTCATCCACAAGCATCCATAGGTCGACATCAGCCACTTCGTCCGTGATCCCACGGGCACGCGAGCCGTGCCAGATCAGCGGGCACGTCTCGCCAAGTGTTTCGAGAACGGGGGCCGGGTGAACAAGCCACCGCAGCGGTGTGAGCAGTGCCTCGCGCATCGGGTTAATCTCACATAACCGGGCAGATAACCTGCCGGGCGTGTGCAATGAACGGCCGCAGTCCGCGGTGTGACACCAAGTACACCGGGTTCATCGTCTTCGTCCCCAAGGCAACGTGGTCCGCCCCGGCCTCTACATAATCGTCGATGTCGCTCACCTCGTAGATCCCCCCACCGCCGATGATCGTCAGCTCACCGCCCCATGATCGGCTACGCAGATCACGGATGCACGCAAGCGATTTGGGCTTCAACGGCTGCCCACTCATCCCGCCTTCGGGGACCGGCAGCGTGTTGCAGCAGTGAAATGCACGCACACCCGCCGACACGGCCTGCTCGACCATCTGTTGGTAATTCACCGGCGGCAGCTTCACGATCACCGGCACACCCGTTCCGACTGCGCGGGCGAACAATTCCGCGGGCCAGTCGATCTCACCGACGTTCGGGCAGCTCATGTTCAGCTCGACCGCCATCGGCCTGATTAGGGCAACCTTCTCAAGCAGCGCGAACCATTGCTCGGAATCAAAGCCGTGGATGCTGACGATCTTGTCGGATACGTCGCACCGCCCCCGCTTTACCCGGCCGGCAAGCCAGTCGATGCCGGGGTTGCGCAGGCCAATCTTGTTAACCCAGGCCCTTTGTCGTCTTTTATAGCGGACCGTCTTGAGGATCCGCCAGAGCCTGCCGGGTCGGCGGTGCAGCGTGAACGTCCCCAACGTGGGGGTCGCCCCCTTCGGCTGGATGTAATTACCAAACGGCGCGGAGATGACCAACGGCAGCAGGCCCGAGGATATCCGGGGGCGAGTCCGGGGGTGAGTCCGGGGGGCCGGGGCCGTCCGGTCGGGCGATTCGTTGGGTTCTGTGCTCTCAGGCAATCCGATCCCCGCAGTGTCATTCACAAAATTAACTCTGGCCAACGCGGTCAAGCGGGAGTATAACCGGCCTTGTCATGTCGATCGTCCACACACACACGTTCGCCCGGGCCGGGGCGTGGTTGGGCCAACTCCTCGACGAGCTGGTGCCCCCGGGTCTCGTGCCCGAAGGCGCAGCGGACTGGCAGGCCGACACCGATAAAGACTACTGCCCCCGCTGCGGGGCCTCGGCCGGGGAGGGCTCGGTCACCCCGCGCGGCTGCGCGTTCTGCCTGAACCTCAAGTTCCCCTGGCAACGCATCACCCGCCTGGGGTTCTACGGCGAGCCCCTGGACGAATGGGTCAAACACCTCAAGTTCCACCGCCGATGGCGCTACGGCCAATGGTTAGGTCAACAACTCGCCGAGGGAATCAGCGAACCGAGCGACCCAGATAATCTGATCGTCTGCCCCGTCCCGATGCACCGGCTCCGCCGCTGGCGTCGCGGCTACAACCAGGCCGACCTGATCGCCCGGGCCGTGTCAGAAGCACACGGCTGGCGCTTCGCCCCGATCCTCAAACGCACCCGCCACACCCCGCCGCAGACCGCAATCCCCCCTTCACGCCGCCACGACAACGTCCGCCACTCCTTCGACATCGAGCCGGTCGACCTGAAAGGCCACGACGTAATCCTGATTGATGATGTCAAAACCACCGGCGCGACTCTCTGCGCCTGCACCCGGCTACTCATGCAAGCCAACGCCCGCAGTGTCCACGCCGCCGTCGCCGCGGTCGCGGACCCGAAGGGGCAGGGGTTTAGTGCGATCTGATCTCGTCAGATTTGTGCTTAATGATTTTCCAAGCCTGTGTGTGAGTCAGGCGGTGTGGTTAATATCTTCTTTTAAATCAAATTTTGTCACATACGGGAAGAGTGCGAAGCTCACTGCGAGTACCGCCACAGCTACAACACCCAATAGCCAGCCAGCCAAGTACCCGAAAAACCAGAGTACGAGAGCGGCAAATATCAACACGGCTGGAGGTGCACTATTTCCCCACTCCCATTTTGAGTTGCTTTTCACGCGCACGCCACATCCAGGACACTTGTGACGATACTCGGGGATTACTCGGAAGAACCAGGAGCGCCCAAACCTATATTCACACGACGGACATATGGCTCTGTATCTCATAGAACCGCCAATTCACTCATGACTACGACCGGCTTCTTAAGCTCTAGTATATAGATGGGCGAAGGAGCCAGGAAGTTTTTACATGAGGCCTCTGATCATGCCGA
>JAJDCT010000367.1 GCA_029260695.1 Phycisphaeraceae bacterium | reverse complement strand
GCCGTAGGGCCCGTGCATTTTGCCAAGAGCTTCTTGTTGCTCAGCGGAGCCGACGACGAAGTCGGCGAAGGAGCTCTTGGTGGTGACCCAGGACTCTGCGTCTGAGAAGCTGGTGAGGAACTGGAGCTTGGGGGGATCTGGAGCGGGCGGGTAGAAGATGGCCCCCTGTGGGGCGGGCTCATCTTTGGGCGTGGAGGCGCAGCCGAAGACGAGTACGGCGGTCAACACCGAGAGTACGGCGGCGGTGAGGGTTCGGGGCAATGCGTTCATGTCGGGCCTCCTTGGATCGTTTTGTCAGTTGTAATTGGATCGATACTCGGCCAACACAGAAAACGGGTCTTGCAGGTGCGATCCGGCTGCGCTAAGCCGCAAGCGGCTGTCGTTCGACAGTGGCGCAGGGGGAACCCGCACGGGATACCTACTGCAACAGGCGTTCCACTTGCGGCCCCAGCTGAGTGCTTGAAAACCGGGTTTGGTTCTCAAAAGTGGGAATCGGGCGGTAGAAAGGCTCGCTGGTTCGGGTGTGGATCGAGTGCCAAACCCTTAAAAGACAGCAAGATCGGGGTGATATGGATGGTCAGATTTTAGGGGGATGGCGGCACAGGCTTTGTTATTGAGGAGTGGAGAGGTTGCGCTCATGAAGCCATGCAGCCACAAACAGGAAACGATCGGTCGGGGAGCAGCCGGGCCCGGGTCCGCTGTGGATGGGGGCTTGCTGTGGCGAGCCGCGCCGGCGGTGATGGGGTTGGTTTTAGCGGTGGGTGCGTTGGTCATCACGGGATGCCAGGACGAGGTTCGGCGGTATGAGACGCTGAGTTTTTTCTTCGATGGTGTGCCGCCGCCTGAGGGTTACGAGCTGGCGGATGAGCCGGAGGCGTTGATGGGTCCGTGGGGTATTGAGGTGGACCCTGACAGTGAGTTAGGGCGGGAGATGCTCGCCAAGCGTCAGGCCGATCCGTCGATCGAAGCGGCGGTTGAGCCTGACAAAGTGTTCGTCTATCACACGCCCTACAAGAACCGCGACTGCTTTGGTTGTCACGAGCAGGAGCAGGGGTACCGCCCGCCGGCGACGGGGGTGGATCTTTGCGGCAAGTGTCATGAGTCGTACATGGAATTTGAGGCGGACGACTGGGTGCACGGGCCGGTGGTGGTCGGGCAGTGCGGGTGGTGCCATGAATCGCATAAGTCAGAGCACAAGGGGCTGGTCAAAGACAGCCAGCCGGCGCTGTGCATGAGCTGTCACGATCAGGCGTTCATGGAACCTGACGAATACCACGCGGGCATGGAAGACGCGAACTGCACGGACTGCCACGACCCACACGCGTCGGGCAACCGCCTGCTGCTGGCGGATTCTCGCACCTATAAACGGCGGTCCAAGACGTTGGCGTTGCTGCCCTCGCCTCACGCGAGTTGGCCGAAGGATCTTTGCCGCAGCTGTCATGTACCGGAGCGATCCAACCAGCTGACCGAGGATGTCGACTCGACCTGCCTGACCTGCCACGGCGAATTCGATCCACAGGGGCCCGAAGACCCGAACCTCCACGAGGCGGTCAAGCAGGGCAAATGCACGACGTGCCACATGCCGCACCGCTCGCCGCTGCCGAACCTGCTGCGTGCCGACGCCGAACAGAAGTGCTACCAGTGCCACAAGCCCGAAGAGGTGCAAACCGGCAGCCACCCCGATGTGACGCGGGTGGATTGTTTGCTGTGTCATAGCGGGCACAGTTCGGAGCGACCCAGTTTGTTGAAGCCCGGCATCCCCGGTGTGTCGCCGGCCGTGGGGCAAGGCGGTGCGCCATGACGGGTCGTTGTGTTCATGCGGCGGTGTCCGTGGCGCTGGCGCTTGTGCCGGTCGGGTCAGTGCTGGGGCAACGGTCCGCGCCGATCCAGGCGGTCAACATCACGGGTCTGGAGGGCGACCTGTTGCTGTCCGGGCATTATCGCAAGGACCACGAGACCCGCGTCACCGGGCTGGTCACCGACGAGAAGGATTTATTTTTCCGCGAGGAGTTGGGGCTGCGGGTAAGCGGCTACAACTACCACCCCAACCTGTTCGAGTGGCAGGCGGGGCTTCGCCTGGGTCTGACCCAGCAGCGGATCGACATCAACGACGACAGCTTCGACTCCGACGGCACGATCACCGGGTACAACCTGTCCGGCCTGCTGTTCAAGGAAAAGCCTGTGTCGGTCCGGGCCTACGCCTCAAAGTCTGAGGAGTTCATCGACCGCAGCTTTGCGCGCCAGATCGAGTTGGACTCCCGGGTCAACGGCGCGGAGGTCATGATCAACGGGCTGTTTCCTGTCTCGATACTCTACGAGAAGAGCGACGAGTTTGAGGAGTCTGACATCCGCACCGACGACGAGACGACCGATCTGCTGCGCATCCGCGTGACCGACGCCAGGGACCGCGAGCGGTTTACGCAATTTACCTACGAGCACAAGGACACCGATAAGACCGCGATCTTCTTTGTCCCGGGGGGGGCGCCGATCATCCAGGACCTCCCCGATGAACATGACGAGTTCAACGTCGCCAACCGCTGGCGGTTCCGGGACGGTGCCAACACGCATTCGTTGTTTGGACACACACGATTGCTCCGCCGAAGGGGCTCATTCAATAACGACCTGTTCAGCGTCAACCAGCGATTGGACCTTCAACACAGCGACACACTGTCGACCTTCTACCGTGGCCAGGTCATCGCAGACGATACCGATACACAAAAAGATGAGTTTATCGAGGGCGAGATCGGGCTCATCAAGAAGTACTACTCGAGCCTGACGGTCACCGGCCGGGTCTTCGGCTCGGACCGACAGATCGATTCCGGTTCAGAGACCCGTTACGGGACGTTCGTCGACCTGGACTATCAGAAGAAGACGCCTGTGGGGAGGTATAATTCGTCTCTGGGCGTTGGGACCGATCAGGAGACGCAGACCTCGGAGTCGGGGCAACTGGGGGTGCGCGACGAGGCGGTCGTTCTTGCTGGGGTAACGCCGCAGCGGCTGCGTGAGCCGAACATCCTCGCCGGTTCGGTGGTGGTGACCGACGGGTTTAACGCCGTCACGTTCATCGAGGGGATCGACTACCGGCTGCAGTCAATCGGCCAATTCACTGAGATAGTCCGTTTGGTCACCGGCACAATCGCCAGCGGTCAACTCGTGCTGGTCGACTACGACGCAGGGGCTGCGGAGGACGCGCAGTTCAGGACGGATCGAGTCAACTGGCGGCACCGGCTGCAACTCAAGGGCACGCCGATCGCGTTGATCGGCGAGTACCGGCTCCGTGACGAGCGGCTTCAATCGGGGGACGACCCGGGCAACCTCGACCGAGAGGAGGTCATCCTGCTGGGCGTAGAGCTACACCTGGACCCGGTCACACTGACTGGAGAATATGAACAACGAGAGCAGCGGCTTTTCCCCTCGTCGCGGGCCTACCGTGTTCGCGGGACCTATGATCGGGCGATCAACGATGTGTACACCCTGACCCTCGGTGGTGATTACGAGAAGCTGAGGTATACCGATGCGGACGACTTCGGATTCGAGCCCGGCCGGGACTTCCTTGACCGCTACAGCCTCTTCGGACACACGACGGTCAAGCTCCGACGTGACCTGCTGGCCCGGTTCGAGGCCAGCTTCACAGACATGCGCGGCAGGGACAACGACAAGTTGGCGCGCATCGGAGGGTCATTGAATTTTCGGCGTGGCGACCTGGATTTTACGATCAGCGCCCACCACGAGGAGTTCGAGCAGGAAGGCGACGATGGCGACAGCGACGTGGTCCGGTTCACATTCAGGCGTTCCTTTTAAGAGGTGTTCGCCATGCTCAGACGGTTTGGGATAACGGGAATACTGGCGTGCGTAACGGCGTGGCTGATGTTGGTCTGCGCTCTTGGCTGCGCCACATCGGGGCGCACGGAGCAGACTTATCATCCGGTCTGGCCCCCCCCACCGGCTGCGCCCAGGGTCCGTCACCTGATGGACATCCGGTCACAAGATGATCTGCACAAGCCCTCGGCCTTCGACGGGCTGGGCAGGATGATCACCGGAGGCGGAACCCGGAGCATGATCCGGCCGAACAGCGCCACGGTCGTCGGCGACGGGCTGTTGTGTGTGACCGATCAGGAATGGCAGGGTGTACACCTGCTTGAGATGCACTCGTCGGGGTCGCGGTTCGTCTCACTGGCGGAAGACGGGCTGCACTTCGTTTCCCCGGTAGGTATCGCCGCTTTCGCTGACAAGATCGCCGTCTCAGACAGCATGCTGAACAGGGTCTTCCTGATTACCCGCGGAGGCGAGCCCGCGGGGCAGATCGAAAAACCCAGGGGGTTCGCTCGGCCGACAGGTCTGGCATACGACGGCGAAAGGCGGGAGCTCTACGTCGTCGACACACTCGACAACGAGGTCTGTGTCTTCAACGATGAGGGCAGACTCATAAGAAAGTTTGGCTCGCCGGGCACGGACATCGGGGAGTTTAACTTCCCGACCCACATCTTCGTCGATCAGTTGGGCCGGGTCTTCGTCACCGACTCGATGAACTTCCGCGTCCAGGCATTCGACCGTGAGGGGCATTACCTCTTCGACCTTGGCAGGCAGGGCGATGCCACGGGCTACTTGGCGGTCCCCAAGGGTGTGGGGGTCGACGGGTTTGGCCACATCTACATCGTCGATTCCTACTTCTCGAACGTGCAGGTTTTTGATGAGGATGGGCGGTTCCTCCTGAGTGTGGGCGGGCCGGGCGAAGGCGTCGGGCAGTTCCAGGTCCCCGCCGGTCTGTTTGTCGATCGGGACAACCGGGTTTATATCTGCGACAGCTTCAACCGTCGCGTGCAGGTACTTGAATACATCGCCGAAGCTAACCACGGAGAAGCGGACCATGAAAACAACGCATCCTCTGACCATTAGTGCGCTTGGTGCGTGCGTGTGCCTGGCACTGGGTGTTACGGGAGCGGCGCAGGACCGTGCGACCGATGTCGCATCGACCCGCCACAACCTCTCCGCCACCGGGCCGGGCCCTGTGCGCGTCGAGGGGTCGGCCGGCGTCTGTCGGTTCTGCCATACGCCCCACAGCGCCAACCCCATCGCACCGCTTTGGAACCGCGACGATCCGGGGACTTACTACCAGACCTACGAGAGCTCGACACTTGTTGCCAGCGTGGGCCAACCCACGGGGTCTTCACGGCTTTGCTTGAGTTGTCACGACGGCACGATCGCGCTGACCCAGACTTTCAACCCACGCAACGCGCCGGGCGGCGGGACCCTCTACATCACGCCGACCGACAGTGGGTACCTGGGCACGGACCTGGGCGACGACCACCCCGTCAGCTTTGTGTATGACGCGGGTGTTGCCAGTACCAAGGGGGAGCTGCGCAATCCGAACACGCTCCCGCCACAGTTGCCTCTGGATCACCAGAGCCGTGTGCAGTGCGCCACCTGCCACGAGCCGCACGACGACTCGCTTGGGCACTTCCTGCGGATGGATACGAATGAATCGCAGTTGTGTCTGAGTTGTCACGACCCCGAGGGCTGGACCGCGTCGGCGCATGCCAATTCGCAGGCGTCTTTGGCGGGGTCGGCGGATGTCTGGGACAATCTTTCCGCGGTAACGGTCCGGCAGGCGGGGTGCGAGAGTTGCCACCGGCCACACACCGCGGGCGGGCGGCAGCGTTTGTTAAAACACGAGCCCGAGGAAGACAACTGCATGAACTGCCACGACGGGTCGGTCGCGCGCACCGACCTGCGCACCGCGCTCAATGCGTTCAGCACACACCCCGTCCGGCAGACCACGGGTGT
>JAJDCT010000366.1 GCA_029260695.1 Phycisphaeraceae bacterium | reverse complement strand
GCGTGCCCAAGCACACGTTCTATCTTCACCTCAAGGAGACCGAGTTTCGCTTCAATCATCGTCGTGGTAATGTCTATCAGGCGGTGCTCAAACTGCTGAGATATGACCCGATTTAGGCTCGTAGGCTTCCTAAGACCCTTGCTTTTTACGGTAGAAATCGACTGGCTGTGGGGCCATACATTTCCGGCTAAATGGCCCTGGGAAGCCCGTCAGTGGGCTTAAGCCGGGCCTCTAATGAGCGGCAATCTCTGGCGCTCCTCTCCCTCCACCCCCCGAGTCTCTGAAAATCCGCATTCAGCTCCGCTAAGACCCCGCCTAAGAGGGTGATCCTGGGTTTTTTTGCCAAGTTTGCCAAAAGGACCAGCCGCGTTTCAGTGTGCCATCCCACTTATCCCTAGCGTCGGCTCTCGCCTTAGGTCGGGCGAGTGTTACTTGGGCGTAGTTAAGCCGCTTTAGAGCCATAAGTTAACCGGGCTTGCCGGGCCCACCGCACGTAACAAATGAAACAAAATTACACCGGATGATCCAATGGAATCGGCAATTCAGGCACAGATTTAAGATTGATTGGCGGGGCAACATCAAGATGTGCTGATGACTATAACACCCATAATACACATTTAAATGAGCATTTAGTCAAAATTACCCTTGACGACACAGGCCTGTCGGGTTAACTTGCATGTCGTGGGACGAAAATGAAACTGATTCACGTTTCTAGTCAAAAGTGGTGTAACGCATGTCGACAGTACGAGCCATAGCCAAGCAAACCGGGGTGTCCATCGCCACCGTTTCGCGCGTACTGAATAACCATCCGTCCGTCAGTGATGAAGTACGACACAAGGTGATGGCTGCGGCGAACAAGAGCCGTTACGTCTCATCGATCGGCAAGCGTGAAACATCCAATGTCGCTTACGTTTACACCGGTGACGCTTCGCTTGGATCTCCCTTCGACACGGCCCTGCTTGAAGGCGTCTTCGACGCGATGGGCGAATCAAATTTCAACCTGATGATTGTGGAACTGCGTCGGACACGGCGAAACGGAGAGACGTATTCACAGATGTTCCAGCGGCTGGGCGTCCGCGGCGCCGTCGTCAGGACGACCAGCGGCAGCCGCTCTATATGTCAAGCGATTGTCGAGCAAGGCTTCCCCGCCGTCGTGGTGGGCGATCGGTTTGAAGACCCGTCTATTTCCTGCGTCTACAGTGGATCACGCGTCGCCAGTTACGAGGCCGTTGAGCACCTGATCACGTTGGGCCATCAGCGGATCGCCTTGGGCATCAACATCGTCGAGGACGCCGACCACGCCGAACGCGCCGCGGGCTACCGCCAGGCGATGACGGACCACGGCCTGGAGTTGGATGACAAGCTGATCATGCGTGTGCCCGCCAACCGATCCGGCGGTTCACAACTCGTGCGGAGGATCGTGACGGCCGTCGACCGTCCGACCGCCATGTATATCACCGACCCCATGGCCGCCGTGGGAGCGATGAACGAGGCGCAGAAGATGGGCCTGCGTGTGCCCGAGGACTTGTCGGTCATCGGTTTCGATGACACGGAGCTGCGATACACCTCGCTTCCAACGATGACCGCCGTCTGCCAGGACGCGACCGCGTTGGGCAGGGAAGCGTACCGTGTGCTGATACGGGAGATGAAGGACAGCAGCCCGCCGGTGAGCAACTCGCCTTCGGCCTGGCTTGAGGTGCATGAATCCACCGGGCCTGTAAATGGTCGGCAATAACCACGCGACACTCGCCCTGATCGGCCAGTGACGTCTTAACGTGTTCTAGTCGCCCCGCTTTGGGGCAAGAGTTTTAGAGGAATAGGAGAATGATGATGAAGATGAAATTGTTTGGAAGTGTAATGGCAGCGGCTCTGGGTCTGGCGATGGTTGCGGCCACCCCAGCCTCGGCCAACCTGCTGGTCAACCCCGGTTTCGAGACCGCACCGTTCGTCGATGACGGCAACGGTCTGGGCAAATGGCAGCCGTTCGGTGGTGCAGGTATCGGCCTGCCGACGCTCTCGACGATCGACTCGACGATGCCGCTCAGTGGCGCCAACAACGCTCACCTGACGATCGACAACGTGGTCAACAGCTTTGCAGGCCTGTTCCAGTCTCTCACCGTGACCGGCGGCGATATTGTGGATGCTTCGATCTGGCACAAGAGCATCGGTGTTGACACCAACGGTTCGGAGTTCCGAATCGAGTGGTGGGACTCCCTGGTAGGGGGCGCTGAGATCTCCCGTGTTCAGATCACGCCAACCCCTACCGCCGTATACACGCAGACATCCATCCTCGGTGCTGTCGCACCTGCCGGTGCGGTCAAGGCCAAAATTGTTTACGCGATCCAGAGCTTCGGCGGTGGACCAAACCAGGACATACTGCTTGACGATGCGTCCGGCACGGTCGTCCCCGAGCCCGCCTCGTTGGCACTGCTTGGCCTCGGCGGCTTGGCGATGCTGCGTCGTAAGCGCTAAGTATCGACCTCCTGTTAATCCCGGCCGCCCGCTTAACGGCGGGGGGGCCGGATTTAGAAAGTAATCGTTTCACGGCGTACGTGTTACGAAGAAGATTCAGGAACTTGCAACATGCAACTTGCAACTTGCAACGGGCAGCGAAGCCCAATACCACACTTGGAGGAAATGAAATGTATTGCAGTAAGTGTCTTATATCTATGTTGGCTGTGGGGGGGCTGTTTGTAGCCACCCAGCAGGCGGGTGCGGTGATCGTGCCCTCGGCCACAGACGACAACCTATTGAACGCCGGTGTCTTGCTGGAATCAACCAGCCATTTCGAAGGCAATACCGGCTTCATCTTCGAAGCCACCGCGACTTCCGACGGCAATCAGTTCGCTTCCATCGGTGTGCAAGATGGCGCGGGTTTCGCAGGTTTTGCCCGCCATATCGATCCCGTCGCCGCCTCATTTGCTTTGAATGGAACCGGCACGCTGGCCGAAGGTATGGCCGTGCGTATGAGTGCATGGGTGATGTCCAGCCCCCACTTTGCGTTTTCCAACCCCGCCGGTGGTGAGGACGGATTCAGGTTCGAGTTCCTTAACGTCCCCCTAGGCAACGGCGACCCCAACGCAGATCCTAACGATCTGATCCTCGCTACCCCGCTGTCTCCTATCGGGACCGGTCTGTCGAACACCGCCTGGACTCAGAAAAGCTTTTCCTTCGAACTCTCCAACAATCCGGCAAATGTCAACAACTTTGTCGACTTCACGAATCTTCAGGAAATCCGCGCCGTTGTGGCCCAATCAGGTGGCCCAGGAGCTACCGGTGAGCTCTACGTCGATAACTTCAAACTCGAGGTCTTCCCCACCCTGTCGGCCGCCAACGACTTAGTCACTAACCCGCTTCTCGGCCCCGCGCCCGGCGGCTTTGATATCCCACTCCCACCGCCGGTACTCAATGGCGACCTCGACAACGACGGTTTTGTCGGGATCACCGACCTGAATATCATCCTGGGTAACTGGAACGCCTCGCCCCCGCCGCCATCCCTGGCACCTGTGCTGCTCTCGGACTTCAGCGGCTTCGCTCTCACCGGCTCGTATGTGGAGTGGGACCCCGCGGGGACGCCAGCCCTAGCACCCACGTTTACCGACAACGGCACGGACTGGACCGTTGAGGCCAACGACTTCGGTGGTGGCTGGTTTGATTTTGCCGGCACACTCGACGCGACCGGCCGGACCGAGCTGGAACTCCAACTGGACATCAACGCCGGCAACGCAGCCGACAAGTTCAACATCGTGTTGTTTGACGCCGATGGCACCGAGCGCGTTTATCGTTTCCTTGACCTGGTTACCGGAGATGGCCAGACCCTTAAGATCAACCTGGACGACTTCCTTCAGGACAATGCGCCGGGCACGATCCCGGGTCTGGACCTGGCGACTCTCGATCTATTCCACATCCAAGGCACGTTCGAGAACGGCCAGCCCGGTCTGTTACTGGACCTGACGCTTGATAACCTGGCACTGATCGAAGGCGTTCCCTTGTTAGCTGGTGACGTCACCGGGGATGACTTCGTCGGCATCGAAGACCTGAACGTCGTCCTGGGTGAGTGGAACCTTGGCACCCCGCCTCCTCCGGGCGGTGCGAGCATTCCCGAGCCCGCGAGCCTGTCGCTGCTGGCCCTCGGTGGTTTGGCCATGCTCCGGCGTCGCTCGGCCTGAGTGTTGAAGAAAACGTATGGCCAGTGTCAATTGGGGTAACGGCCGAGAAGCACTGAGCCTTGACTTATTTGGTTTTTCACGTAACTAACACTGAATCGGCCGCCCGCTTAACGGCGAGCGGCCGCATTAAAACGGTCAGGCGGGATTGGCCGCCTGCACAGCAGCAACTACTACTACGACTCGATAACGGAGCCAAGGCTATGAAGATCAGGAAAGCTGGATTCACCCTCATCGAACTGTTGGTCGTAATCTCGATCATCGCGTTGCTGGTGGGGATACTCCTGCCAGCGTTAGGTGCGGCACGAAAGTCGGCGCAGAGCATGCAGTGCCTGTCGAACCTCAGGCAGATCGGCATCGGTACCACGGCGTATGCCTTTGCAAGCGAGGATCAGCTGCCCCCCGCATGGGTGAGTACAAACCAGCCAGGCTGGGACACAGATGGCACTGACTGGCCGGTGCTTATCAATGCCTACATTACCGGTTCGGGTAATACCGGCTACAGCACGGGGGGGGACGAAAACAATACCAAAGCGTTTGAGTGCCCCTCGGCTTTGGTTGAGGGCGGTCGTTTGCACTACAGCGCATCGCGATTATTGTTTCCGATTATAGTTTGGCCGAGTACTGACCCACGGCAGCTTCCCTTGTACAAAACCGCCAGCGCGGTCCGTACCTCTGAGGTCTTGATGATTGCTGACGGGGCGCAGACCCAACCGCATAGTCCCGAGGAAGTGCTGAAATTCGGAGAAGGATTCCGCGCCTTCGCCGCGTTGGACAGGATCGATGCCGGACGGGCCACACTCAGATCACATTACTTCAAGTCGGATTACTTCGGCAACGACATCGTGATCAAAGATCCGGCTGGGTTTGGTGGCGAGTTTGAGTTCCGCCATCCAGGCGGCGAAGGGTCGGCCGACTGGGTCTACCTCGACGGACATGCCGGAAATATCTCAAAAGACAACATCACCGCACGCATGATCCGGGCCGATAGGCCACCCGGACTCTCCGAGTGATCGTATCTCACACGTTTTATCGAGGAATCCGCGTACGATGACAACCTACCTCAAATGCTTGCCGTGGTGTAAGACCACTTGCGCCGTGATGTTCGTGTCATTGTTCGCTCGCGGTATTTATGCGCAGCAGCTAGAGGATCCTACCCGATGGACACTTACTTTCAGTGACGAGTTCGAAGGCAAGGCGGTCGACACCGACAAATGGGATGTCCTCACACGCAAGGACAGCTACAACGACGAGAAGCAGTACTACCTCCCCGAGCAGGCCTCGATCGTAGACGGCATGCTCAGGATCACGGCTACGGACGAGCCCTATGACGGGAAGGCTTACCGCTCCGCCCGGCTTGAGAGCCGGTTCGCCCAGGCCTACGGCAAGTTCGAAATCCGCGCCAAGATCCCGACAACCAAAGGCATCTGGCCGGCGATCTGGCTGCTGCCACGCGGCGCGCAGTGGCCGACCGGTGGCGAGATCGACATCATGGAGCACCACGGCAGCAACCCCGCCGGGGTCAACTCCGCCATCCACTTCGCCGATGCACAGGGCAACCACCAATTCATCTACCGGGACTACACCACGACAGACGACGACGGCCAGCCCGTCCACTGGCCCGACGGCTTCCACATCTACTCAACCGTCTGGACCCCGACCGACATCGCGTTCTTCGTCGACGGTGTCGAGTACTACCGCGCCGGCCGTGAAAAGACCCCCGTGATCGATACCCCAATGTCCGTCATCCTCAACACCGCCGTCGGCGGCTTATTCGACGGCGACCCGGACGACAACACCGTTTTCCCTCAAACCTTCGACATCGACTACGTCCGCGTCTACCAGCGGACTGGTGGTGATACGGAATCACACCCAGACACGACATCGGTTCCGAATCAATCCAAGCTGAATGAATGACGCATGGTGATAGCGCCCGATTATCAAACACGAGAACCACGAAAACGCATCTGTGCGATTTCGCTGGGCAATGCCAGCAGGACAAGCACCGGTCAGCCGACAAATCGTCCTGCGGGTGCGGTCAGCACATTTGAGTACGGGCTCGGTGAGTTGGGCAGATAAAAACGGTCTGGTTTTACTATATCCCGGCTATAATTGGGTATGGCAATGCATTATGTGAGTGCCATCTTGGGCAACTGGAACGACGGAACACCCCCGGTCGTAGGTGGCGCTATACCCGAGCCCCGGGACATTGGCGCTGCTAGGACTCGGTGGTCTGGCGATGCTGAGGCGGCAAACTCAATTTAGTCCCCGCAACGAAGCGGTAAACGGCAGCGATATGGAGCGAATTAATGTCAGTATTTATTTCTAAACGGCGAGCCGTCGCGGCACTTGTCTGCTCCATGGGGGCTTGCTTGACCGGTGCTACCCACGCCCAGGTCCCCAACCTCCCGGGGTGGGACCTTGTCTGGAACGACGAGTTCGACACCGGCGTCTTGGATACCGCACGCTGGGAAGCGCTCAACCGCAAGGACAGCTTCAACAACGAGAAGCAGTACTACCGACCTGAACAAGTTTCGGTCAGCGGCGGGCAACTGCACCTGACCGCGACCGATCAACCACTGGCCGGCAAGCAGTACCGCTCGGGGCTTGTTACGACGCGGGAGGAGCAGCTCTACGGGAGATGGGAGATCCGCGCGGACCTGCCCACGACCCAGGGGATGTGGCCTGCGATCTGGCTGCTGCCTGATACAACTACCACCGCTTGGCCCTTGGGCGGTGAGATCGACATCATGGAGAACCGCGGCAGCCAGCCGTTCCTGACCTCCAGCGCCTACCACTACAACACCACCCCGAACACCAGCCAATTCGTCTTCCACGAGTACACCGATACGGATGGCGGCGGTCAGCCGGTCAACTTCCACGAGGGCTTCCACAACTACGCAGTCGAGTGGGAAGAGACCCAGATCCGCTACTACGTCGATGACAACCTTCATTTCACTGTGAATAATCCTCAGGCCCCGCAGGTCGTCCCGATGAGCCTGATCATCAACCTCGCGGTGGGCGGTAGCTTCGGCGGCGACCCCGACGGCTC
>JAJDCT010000365.1 GCA_029260695.1 Phycisphaeraceae bacterium | reverse complement strand
CATCACCACCGGGTACCCCATCGCATCCGCGAGCGCCACAGCCTGATCCGAATCCGAAGCGGGCTCAGCCATCGCGACCGGGATACCAAATTCCTGGAACAAACGCTTAGAGTCGATCTCGTTAAGAGTCGTGTGCGGTGACCCCGCCAACGGCCCGCCTTCACGCTTGAAACCCAGGCCCTTGATCGGCACCACACCGGGCGTCTCGTAGAGCGTCTGGATGTTCTTGGCGTAAGAAACCAGGTGCATGAACCCGCGGATGGCTCGTTCGGGGCTGGGGTACGATGGGACGTTGTGCCGGGTCAGGATTTTTCGGCCCTGCTCGACCGAGGCCCCACCCAGCCAAGCCCCCAGCACGGGCTTGCCAACTCTGGCAGACACCTCACCGATCTTTTCCGCCGTCTCCCCCCCACCGGTCATCGCCTGCGGCGTAAGAATCACTAACAGCGCGTCCACACCCGGGTCTTTTAACACGATGTCGGCCGCGTCGGCGTAGCGCTCGCTGGTCGCATCACCCAGCACATCGACCGGGTTGCCGTGCGACCAGGCGGACGGCAGACACCCATTGAGTTTTTCAATCGTCGCAGGTTCAAGCTCCGCAAACTCACCGTCCCGTGCCAGCAGCGCATCGGTCGCCATCACACCCGGCCCGCCGGCATTGGTCACGATCCCAAGCCGGCTCCGTCGTGGTGTCTTGTGCCTGGCCAGCAACTCGGCGCAGTCGAACAGGTCGTCGATCTCAAACACCCGCTCGATCCCCGACCGACGGAACGCCGCGTCGTGCACATCGTCGGCCCCCATCAGCGCCCCGGTGTGCGACGCCGCCGCCGCCGCCGACTGAGCAAAACGACCGGCCTTGTACGCGATGATCGGCATGGTCCGCGTGAACGCACGCGCCGCTGAAACAAACCGCCGGGCGTCGACGATCGACTCGATGTAAAGGATCAGCGCCTTGGTCCGCGGGTCCTGCCCGAAGTAGTCGATCAGGTCCGGGAAACCCGTGTCCATCATGTTCCCGACCGACACGAAGTGCGACAGCCCGATCCCCTTCTTCTGGGCCCAGTCCAGCACGCTCGTCCCCAACGCGCCGGACTGCGAGATGAACGCGATGTGACCGTCGCCAGGCATCCCCACCGTGAAGCTGGCGTTGAGCCCCAGCCTAGGCGTAATCACCCCAAGACAGTTGGGCCCGACCACACGCATATCGCTTTGCCGCGCAACCTCAAGGATCTCCCGCTCAACCGCCAAACCCTCGGGGCCCGTCTCCCGGAAGCCCGCGCTGATAATCAAGACCCCCTTGATCCCCGCCTGCGCACACTGCTTGACCACGCCCAGCACCGTCGGCGCCGGCGTACAGATCACCGCCAGGTCCGGCGTGCTGGGCACCTCCAACACACTCGCATACGCGGCGATCCCCTGCACCGACTCCCGCCTGGCGTTCACCGGGTACACCACGCCGTCGAACCCCGCGCCGATCATGTTATGCAGCACCGCATAGCCAACGCCCAAGGGCGAATCGCTGGCACCGATCACGGCCACCCGCTTGGGTTTGAATATCGAATCGAGGTTACGGATACTCACGGTATATCCATAAAGGATGTTTTGGTATTTAGATTATACCCAGGCAAGCCCCGCTGTCCAGCCAGCCAGCCAAAACCACCTTGTGACTTTAGCTTACCGGCTGTCGTCGGCTGTGATCGTCAACGGCACCGCGGCACCCTCGTCGCCCGGCTCAACCGCACACCCGCCTTCGATATGCAGCTTCTTCGCCCGGTGCTGCGACCAATCTGTGACCTGCAGGTCCGGCGCATCGGGGCTGTCCTGCACCTTCAACAGCTTGTACCCATTGTCACGCTGCGCAGGCACAAAGCCCGAGTCGCGGATCAACTGGCACAACACCGGCTCGTTCAAACAGTAGGTCGTGCCCGCTGCGCTGACGACGTTCTCCTCCATCATCACGCTGCCCATGTCGTTCGCACCGTAAAACAAACCCAACTGCCCGACCTTCGGCCCCATCGTCACCCACGACGCTCCGATCGAATGGATGTTGTCCAAAAACAGCCGACTCAACGCCTGCATCCGAAGGTACTCCGTCGCACCGGCCATCCGCACCAGCTTCCCGGCCTTGGGCACCGCCTTGTCGCAGGCCGCCTTATCGTGTGGATCAACCTCGCCGGCAAACACCATGTCCGCCAGCACATCACCCGGGAAAAGTTCCTGACACCCCTCTTTAGACCCACTGCCATGAATACTTCCGGGGGCCCAATCAGGCACCCGGCCCAACGGCGTGTTCTCACGCTGGAACGGCCAACTGATAAAACTCACGTACCCGCCCGCCCATTTGTTCTTCACCGCCAGGTCCTGACGGTCACGGATCTCCGCCATGTGCATCACACGGTCGGCGATCCCCTCGATGTGCCCGAACATCATCGTCGCGCTGGTCTTCATCCCCAGCCGATGACCGGCCGACATCACATCCAGCCATTCTTTACCCGTCGCCTTGCCCGGCCCGATCCGCCGACGCACATGCTCAGGAAATATCTCACCGCCACCACCCGGGATCGTATCCAGCCCCGCCGCCATCAGACGTTTAAGTATGACCTCAAGTTTCGCGTCCCAGACTTCCGGGGGCAGCTCGTGACTTTTCCCGGGTGCGGTCGTCGGGAAGCCTCCCAACTCAAACACCGCCACAAACTCCACAAACTCCGGCGGGCTGAACCCATGGATATGAACACCCGGAAACTTATCCTTGATCCCCGAAAGCATCTCCTCATAAAACGCGATCGGCAAATCCGGGTGCATCCCCCCCTGCAACAGCACCTGTGTCCCGCCGATATCCACAAGCTCCTGGATCTTATGGTGCAACTGCTCGGTACTGAGTGTGTAAGCGTCCTTCTCATCCCCGTCCCGCCGAAACGCACAGAACGTGCATCGTGCCGAGCAGACGTTGGTGTAATTGACGTTGCGGTCGATGACGTAGGTACGTCGAGCCCCCCCTTCACCCCCGGAAGCCTCGTCTCCGGGGGCGCCGCCGTGGATACGGTCACACACCGCCGACGCCCACCGCCCAAGGTCGTGCATCGACGCTTCGTGATACAGCCGGATCGCATCGCTGGGCGAAAGCCGCGCCTCACCCGCAATCACCGCGTCGATGTTCAGTTCAGCCGCCAGGGCCTTGGAATCAGATGAATGCGTCCTGTTCATGGGCGGGATTGTAGGCGGACCGAGCGGAAACGTCACGGGGAAGCCGACTCCCCTTGTTCATCCTCGGTCGTGTCTGGATCAATTTCCTCTGGCGGGTAGTACGACCAGCCGTACGGGCCCGCTTCATACCAGTCGCCGCTTTCGCGTAGCTTTGCTTCCAGTTCGGCCTGCTCGGCCTCCCGCTTCACCTGATCGCGTCCATGGGCGCGCGGTGTTACAGGGAAGGGGAATAAGACCCAATCACCGTCATGGTCTTCCGGATCACTCCAAGATTGTGCCTCACGGATCGAAGGCTCCCCGTCATTGTCATTGATCGGCAGGCGGCCCTGATCGTCATCGCGGTCGCGCCCGACGCTGTAGACCACCGGATTACCCTCCCTCACGAGGTACATCGCCTCACCACCGGTGATCGGGTCGATAGGCAGGGTGTCCAAGTACTTGGGGGCCAATTCATCTAAGCGCTCAGGCCACGCACCGTTGTCTCGGTGGTAATGTTCAAGTGCGATGCCCGCCAGGACGCCTTGCCTAAAGGCGCTGTTTCTTGCGGACACTTTACGCAGGGCGTTGAACGATCCGGAGTAGATGGGTATAGGAAAATAACGGATACGTTGGAAAGTTGACCAGTCCTTTCCGTGTGTCAACTCGTCCGCCTTTGATGCTGACTGTTCCCACATCGGCACCATCCACTCGTCTTTAGCGGCCTGCATGCTCTCCTCGAGCAGCACTTCCAGCGATCCGCGAGGGGCCAACATCACGGCTAAGGCGGGTGCAGTAAGCACCGAAGTTACCCTGGCAGTCTTCTCATGGAACGGTTGATCATTAAAATGGTTCATCACATGGAAACGGAAAACCCCCTCGGCCGACATCAGCCCGCCGCCCGGGCCGAAATCGGTATACAAATGCTGGATGATGTCGTTGATTTTATGGTATTGCGTCAAAGGTGCCGGGTGGATGTACTCAGCGTCCCGGCGGAGACTTGCTGCGATCCATTCAAGGTGCTCATCCGAAAGAAAGGAACTGTCATGCACCAGCACATCCGTGAGCATGCCAAACGTAATGATTTTGATCGCCGTGCTATGCAGAAAACCCCAATCGTGGTCAATCTCACAGGCATGTTCACTTAGGCCCAACAATGCGTCTACCGTATCGCAAAACCTGTCCGCGTCGCCCTGCTCGGCGGCGTAAAAGGCATCAGCAGCAAGCAGCCTCGCCAGGTGCCTGTCATTACGAAACGGCGGCAAGATGTCCTGTAACAATAGAGGTAATTCCGCCTCGATTCCTTCGGGTGGACCCCATGTGTTGGGGCGGGTCGGGTCGTCTTCATCAGGGCCAAACAGTGCGAACGCATCTTGATCCTCCCATTGCCATGCATACCTTGCCGACAACCCCAGGCCCGGCATCACGGTCGCCTCGCGCAACTTGCCAAAGCCCGACTGATGCGTTTCGAGGTACACACGCGATTCATCCCAGGCCGGGTCCTCTGGTGAGTTGCCCCTGCGCGTTAGCTCATCTGCCATATCACCGTGGGCATCTAACAACGAGATCGCTTCGCGATAGATCGGCCAAGCGCGGTCTGCCGCCGGCACCGCAACGGGCGGCTTATTGATCAAAGCTAAGTAATCGACCGTAAGTGTTGGATGCTTGAAATACAAGTACACGGCTGCACAGAGATACAGCACCAGTAAACTGCCGAAGACCCAAATAAACCCCACCAACAGCATCATCGAGATGCGGAGAAAGCGGCTGCGACGCTGGATAAAACGACGACGGATCGACTTCACAATCGGCTTGCGGTCAAGTTTCAAAACGATGTCTTTGGAGGATAGATCATCAGCTAGATCGCACCGGCACTGATCAGCAAGTTCTTCTGCCGCAAGAGCCTTTTCGCCAGGAAGAAGTCCCGTTTTACGAATGATGCGCCGAATATGTATCGCCAAAGGCTTACCTAGATCGGCTTCAAATCGACGCTCAAAATCCAAACGGCCCGTGATCTTGCCGCGCACCAAGTCGCAAGGCGGTGTGTTATTAAGCCGCCTGAGCCAACCGTATGGCTGTGGGGATTTCGCGCCTTCCGCCATGTGGGCCCCATGTCGTAGTATATAACTGTATCCCCCATTCCGGAGCGGGGAGTACTCTGTCATCGTACCATTAGAGGATCACAATTCCAGAGAAAACTGTGTAGATCACCACGAAACTTAGTGAGTCATAAATCAATACGCTGTCAACAACGGGTCGACCTCTTTGATCCAGGCGAGGATGCCGCCGGTGAGGTTGATCGCTTCGTAGTCGCGTTCGATTAGGAACTGAACCGCCACGGCGCTGCGTTGGCCGACGCGGCAGATCAGGACCTGGGTCTTGTCCGGATCGAGCCCGTCGAGGTGGTCGGGCAGGGTGTTTAAGGGGATGAGTTTGGAGCCGGCGATCTGGACGATCTCGTGTTCCTTGGGCTCGCGCACGTCGACCAGCTCGATGTCTTCGCCGCGGTCGAGCATGGCTTTGAGTTCAGACGGCGTGATGGATGGCGGGTTGAGATGATTCACCGCGAGAGTATAGGCTTTAAGAGATCAACTTTAGCGAACAGCGCCGGTGCCCCGCCGGTGTGGATGAAGACGATGG
>JAJDCT010000364.1 GCA_029260695.1 Phycisphaeraceae bacterium | reverse complement strand
GCTAGGGCTTTTAGGGCTCTTGGCCGTGAGTAGTTTTGCTCAACCCGGTTGGGCGGAGGTTTCCCAGACAACGGATGATGCGCAGGCAGAGGTTGCCGCGGTAGCCGAAGAAGCAGAAGCAAAAACAGAAGCAGAAGTGGAAGCCGTCGAGCCTCAGATCTCTGGCGAAGCCGAGGGTGTGGCGCAAGAAGTCGCCGATGAAGCCGTCGAAGAAAGCACCGAAGAACCCGCGGAAGAGGAAGTCGCCAAACCCGCCGAGGTGGTCGGCTGGCTTGAACTCTCCGAATCATTACGGGACGGGCCAATCCCGTTCGCTTGGGTGACCGCAGAGGAAGCAGGCCCGTCTCTGGTTGATGTGCTTGATCGGCTTGATTATGTGGCGGAACACGATGAATACCTAGGTGTGGTGATTTACATGGATCAGCCGTCGTTGCGGCTCTCTCAGGTGCTAGCGATCGCGAACAAGATCGCCGAGGTCCGTGCCGCGGGCAAACTCGTGTTGACCTACGCCGAGGCCTACAACACGATGGGTTATCTCCTGGCGTGCTCTGCGGACCTGATCCTGTTGCAGCACAAGGGCGAGGTGCAGATGTCCGGTGTAGCGATTGAAGAGATGTACCTCGCAGGGATGCTCGAAAAGATCGGCGCGAAGGCTGACCTCATCCAGATCGGTAAGTACAAGGGCGCCTCAGAGGCGATGATGCGTACGGGTCCAAGCGAGGCCTGGAGTCAGAACTTTGACGCACTGCTTGACGATCTTTACAGCCAGATCATCAGCCAGATCAGCGAGGGGCGCGGCCTGACCACCACCGAGGTCGAGGCTTTGCTCGGCGATAGCTGGACCATGCAGGACACCGATTACCTGCGGAGGCGGGTGGTCGACCGGTTGACAGACCGTGACCTGATCGATGTCACCGAGGTCGAATTCGGCGACAGCTTTGTCTGGGACGACTCGATGGGCTGGGGCGAGGCCTCGGTCAATATCAAGAACCCGATGATGCTGTTCGGGCTGCTATTCAAAGAACAGGACACCCGGACTTCCCGCCCGACGATCGCGATCGTCCACGCTTCGGGCCCGATCCACTCAGGCGAATCGTCCCGTGGCCAGGGGATATTCGACTCCGAGTCGATCGGCAGCCGGACCCTGGTCGATGCACTGGGCGACGCGCGCGATGACGACAACATCAAGGGCGTGATCCTTCGGATCGATTCGCCCGGCGGCTCGGCATTAGCCAGTGAGATCATCTGGCAGGCCGTCCGTGATTTAGGCGAGCAGAAGCCCGTGTTTGTTTCTGTCGGCTCCATGGCCGCCAGCGGCGGGTACTACATCGCCTGTGCTGGCGACGAGGTCTACTTAAGTCCAAGTTCCATTGTCGGATCGATCGGCGTGGTTGGAGGCAAGATCGTGCTGGGCGGCTTGTACGAATGGGCGGGGATCCAGGTCCACCGCCGAAGCCGTGGCCCGATGGGTGACATCTTCAACAGCGTCGAGCCGTTCACCGAGGATCAGCGGACCACCGTGCGTACGTCGATGGAGCTGGTCTACGACCAGTTTATCCAGCGTGTGACGATCGGCCGTGGGACGCGTCTGCCGGATGTCGGTTCGGTTGCCGAGGGCAGGTTATTCACCGGCCGACAGGCTGTGGAGAACGGGATGGCGGACAAGCTAGGCGGCGTCGCGCAGGCCATGGCGGACATGACCACGGAACTTGGGATGGAAGATGGCAGTTACGATGTCGTCCACCTCCCCCAGGCGATGTCGTTCCAGAGTTTCTTAAACAACATGTTCGGCTCGCAGGCACCCAATACATCCGCAGCAGCATCGCAGTTGTCTTGGGTCGAGACAGCCAAGCGTGTGCTTGGACCCCAGGCATGGCCGGCCGTCAGTGACGCGATGCAAGGGCTGCTGCTGCTTCAAGAAGAGCCGGTACTCACGCTCATGCCCAACGCGATCATCATCCGTTGATACGCTATCCTGCAGGTCGATTTATTTAGGTTTCTGGTTGACCTGTGGCTATCGTGAATCGCCCCTTAGCCCCCGGCTTGCCGGGGGTTTCTCCCTAATGACCGAGCTATAACACCACAGTTTCAGTAGCAAATCGTATGATTGATCAGATGAACGTATCGGTCATCCTCCCGGCTGCCGGGTCGGGCACCCGGTTTGTCCAAGGCGCAAAGAATCCCGCACCGAGCAAGGTCGAGTCAGACCTGGTCGGTAAGCCCGCTTTCCTGCACGCGGTTGAGTTGTTTGTCCGGCGCAATGATGTGGGACGTGTGATCCTCGCCGTCTCTCCTAGCGGGCTTGACGACTTTCTTTTTAGGTGGGGTGACAAGCTTGGGTTTCTTGGCGTCACCGTCGTTGCCGGCGGCGAAACCGAGCGGTGGCAGACCGTCGCCAGGGCGCTGGATGCGGTGGATGACGATGCTACGCATGTGGCTGTCCACGATGCCGCCCGGCCGTTGACAAGCGAAGCGCTGATCGACCGTGTGTTCCTGGCCGCGTCGCGGTTCGACGCCGTGATCCCCGGCTGTGATGTCGGTTCCACACTCAAACGTGTCGAAGACGCCGACACACAGCCGGACGAAGCCGACCCACTCGATGCGATCCTGGGCTCGGCCGGCAGGGATGAGGTGATTACCCGACGTGTTGTTCAGACGGTCGACCGACGAGGTTTGGTTGAGGTGCAGACCCCCCAAGTATTTGAAGTGGGGCTGCTTCGTAGGGCGTACCAGCGGATCACCGACGGCAAGGTTGATCCCAAGAGCATCACTGACGATGCGCAACTGATCGAGGCGCTGGGCGAGTCGGTGCATGTGGTAGAGGGCGAATCGACGAACCTGAAAATCACCTACCCCAGCGACGCCGAGCTGGCCGAGGCCCTGCTGCTCAAACGGGCGAAATCGCAGGCCGGTCAACTCGCAAAGAAGCGTCTGTTTGCGGATGACGACGACGAATGAGGGCCCCTGCTTAATGAACCGCTACGCTTTTTGCTCAACCAACCCTGCGTCTTGGGTTTCTGATGTTAGAGGTCGTCGCCGGGTGAATCATTTAAAAACTTCTGTACCGGGGCGTTCTCATCCAGCCCCATTGCTTTTCGTGCCGCCGTGTCCGCGTCGTCCGGTTGGCCCAACTTCTGATACAACGCGGCAAGACGGATCTGGTGGATCGCACGATCGGGCTCGATGACCCCGGCTGCGTAGACGTGATGCAACGCACGCTCGGCGTTGTTTGACTGTAGTGAGATCGCCGCCGCGAGTTCGCGGTAGCCTGCGTTGTAGGGCTCGCGGTCAATCGCCCGTTCTATCGCTCCCAGTGCCTGGCTGTAGCGCCCGGCTTGGCGATAGGTCTTGGCCAGCTCGTGCGCCCAGCGCCCCGACACCGGCTCCAATTGATCGAGGTACTCAAGCGAACCGATCGCCTCGGCCAATGCGCCTTGGGCTAACGCCAATTCGACCAGCGCCCGGTGCGGCCAGGGGTCGACCGGCCGGGTGTCCGCGTAACGCAACACCGCACGGCGGGCCGCCTGCGCGTCGGGCTTGTTCAGGGCCCGGACCGCGATGAGCTTCAGGAGGTCGGGGTGGCGGGGGTACTGTTCAATGAGCGCGTCGAGTTCTTCGGGATGGGTGGGTTTGCCCCGGCCGCTGAGGACTTCGTTAAGCCGATCCGATGTAGGTGACAGCGCAAGACCCCACCGACTGACTTCGTCCCCGGCCCAGGCCTTGAATCCCGACATGAACGCCTGCGCCGACTCGCCGGTGACCTGCTCGAGTGCGTCGGTATCGGGTACGCCCTGGCCGTAAAGCTCCAGCAGGTCGATGATCGCCCGGTGCCCGAAGCGCACAGCGATGTATTCGAGCATCCAATCGGATTGTGCGTACGCCAGCGGCCGGTCGGCGGGTGTCTTGGGGCGGATGAAACCCCAATTAATCTGGTCCAACGGGAACAGCTTCTGCTTATGCAACGCCTCGGCGAGCAGCCGGCAGGTGTCGTAGGAACGCCCGGCCGTCTCCTGCGAAACGGCGCACGCCTCGGTGAACCAGTGCGGGACGCGGTTTCGGGTCTGGTCGAGTGTGACGGTGTGGACGAACTCGTGGCGGACGACGTTGGGCCAGTCGTACCCGCCGTGCTGCCCTGAGCCCTCGCGCGGCGGGGTCATGGCGATCGCGTCACCGGTCGCCGCGGCGATGGTCCAGATGTCCGGCATCCCGGTGATGCGCACCGCGAAATGCTGCTCGTCCGGCATCAAGTCGATGCGGGTGATGCGTTCGGGTTTGTGGTCAAACGCGGCGGTGACATCACGGTAGATCGCTTCGAGTTTTTCAGGCATGTCCCGGGCTAGCGCCTCGTCGATGCCGGGCTTGTAGCGGATCAGAAAATGCTCGGTTTCGATCTTGTCATAGGCGAGCAGGTCGTTGAGCATGGCCAACTGGTTCGCGGCCCGCTTGTTGAAGGGGTCCAGCCGGGTCGCGGCCGCAAGCTCCTGCTGCGCGTCTTCGTCGTGGGCGGCCTGCATGAGCAACAGCCCCAGTTCGATCCGTGGCTTGGGCCAATTCGGTGCCAGTGCCACGGCCTCACGGAGCCGCCCCTCGGCTTCTTCATACTGACGTGCCGAGGCGAGGTAAGCCCCCGTGGTGTAGGCCGCCAGCGGGTTGCCCGGGGAGACCTCCTCAAAGCGAGCAAACGCCGCCTGCGTCGTCTGGTCGTCGTACGTTAATGCCAGGGCCGCGGCGTTGAGGGCCAACAACTCCCGGTGGCTGGGGTAGCGAGAAAGCCCCGCCTCGATGATCGCACGTGCCCCGGCAATATCGCGCTGCTGCAGCAGGCTCCGCGCTTGGATCAGGTCTGCCAACGGGTTCGATGGGTTGATAGCTTTGAGTTTCTCGACGACCGCGCCTGCGCGATCGAAGGCGTAGCCGTTGACCGCCAGCCTTCCCAGCCTCGTCCATGCCTCGGCGCAGCGCCCGTTGAGTTCGAGCGCTGCCATCAGGGCCTCGACACCCTCTTTCGCGTTGTCCTTGTCGATCAGCAGGTCGGCCTCAGCGATCAGGGCCGGCCAGTACGCCGGGTCCAATTCCTGCCGGACTCGACCCAGCAGGTTCAGCGCTAGTTGGTAGTCCTGCGCAGGCCTGCCCTCCAGCCGGGCCAGTGCCGCCAACCCCTGTGCAGCCGCGGTGAGTTCGGCTGCGTCGTTGATCTCATCGCTGCGCAGCTTCTCACGCCAGGGGGTCAACACGGCCACGGCCTGCGCGGTCTGGCCCAGTTGCTCGTAAGCGCGCGAAGCCAGCAGCGCCGCCCGTGCGGTATCTTCGTCCATAAGCAAAGTGATCGCATCTGCTGGTTCGCCGCGTTCCAACGCCGCCCTGGCACGCAGCAGCACATCCGTCTGGTCGTCGATCAAAACGGGGGCGTCCAACTCGTAGCGTAGCAGCGCCATCATTGCGAGCTGGTTTGTGGACAGCTCCGCCTCGTCGGGCAGGCTGTCCCATCGGCCGTGGAAGATCAGCAGGTCGGTCCGGGTCTGTGCTTCGTTCAGCGGGTCGTCGATCAGCATCTGCACCAGCGGCGAAGGCTCGATCGGGGGGAGCAGTGGGGGAGCCTGCGGGCCCGAAGGTAGCGGGGAATCCATTGGGGCGGTGGGCTTGCCTGCTTCATCTCCGATCACTGCGGCGGGGAGGCCAAGCAGGGCGGCTAGGAGCAGGCAGGTCAGAGGTATCCGATTTATCATGTGTGAGCCCGAGTGTGATTATCTGTATTTTTAGATCGGCTTTTCCCATGACAGACTTGCAGAAGGACTACTCCGACACGTTCCCGATCCTCCAGGAGATGGTATTCCTCAACCATGCGGGGGTCGCCCCGATCAGTGGGCCGGCCGCCGATGCCCTGCGTACCTTTGCGGGCCAGGCCGAATCGATCGCCTACGTCGACGCCGGCTGGTACAAGCGTGCCAACGAGGTCAAGCGGGCCGCCGCGAAGCTGATTAACGCAGACAGCCACCGCGAGATCGCCTTTATCCCTAATACGTCGTCCGGCCTGTCTTTGGTCGCCAACGGATTAGATTTTGAGCCAGGCGACAACGTCGTCATCACCAACGTCGAGTACCCGGCGAACCGCTACCCCTGGGAAAACCTCAAACGCCTGGGCGTTGAGCTGATCGAGGTGAAGCAGGGGGCCGACGGGCGGATCAACATCCAGGACGTCTGCGACGCGATCACCAACCACACGCGGGTCGTCTCAATCTCGCACGTGCAATTCGCCTCCGGCCATCGGATCGACCTCAAACCGATCAGCAAGATGGTCCACATGGCGGGGGGGCATCTGTGCGTGGATGCGATCCAGAGCGTGGGCGTGCTGCCGGTGGACGTGCTAGGGATGGGGATCGATTTTCTTTCGGCCGACGGGCACAAGTGGATGCTCGGCCCGGAGGGCGCGGGGATTTTTTATTGTCGGGAGGAGCTTTGTCGGCTGCTTAGGCCTTCGGTTGTCGGGTGGATGAACATGGTCGATGCCGACAACTATGGCGACTACCGCTTCGAGTTTCAGCCGGACGCGCGACGGTTCGAGCCGGGGAGTTGGAACCTCCCGGGCATCCACAGCCTGGGGGCGAGCATCGACCTGCTCTTGGAAATCGGGATCGAGAATGTGTGGAAGCGGGTCGACACGCTGACCACTCATTTCTGCGAAGGGGTGGCTCAGAAAGGTTACGAGGTTTTCACCCCGCGTACCGATCCTGACGAACGCAGCGGGATCGTGATTTTCAATGCCCCCGAACATGTGGGCGGAGTCGAAAGCCACCGCAAGATCGTCCACGAGCTGGAGCAGAAGAAGATCATCATCGCGCTGCGCGAGGGCAAGCTGCGGGTGAGCCCGCACTTCTACAACACAGTTGAGCAGATGGATCGCGTAATCGACGCGTTGCCGTAAGCCTACTCTCCCTCGACGTCGATCCGGTTCTCATCCGTTTGCCAGCCCGGCTCGGTGGGTAGTGAGGTGTCGAAGGATTCGTCGGGCAGTTCTGCGTTGGCTTGCGTCTCGATCAGGCGCACAATTGTCTGCGTCTCGGAGTCATCCAGCGTGGATACCTGGACAGGTAGCAGCGAATCACGGTCGAACCAAAGGTCGATCACAGTTAGATCGGTTTCGTGGCCTTCTTTGGGTGTCAGTTGCAGGTGGACGCTGTTTTCCTGATCGTCCTCTGAAGGGGGGGCTACCTCGACCTCGAACCGGGCAAGCACCTTGTCTTTCTTGAGGTTCAGCGGGATCGGGAACGGGCCCTCGCCCAGTTCCATGGCTCCGCCTGCCTCCGCGTCGTCGGGGACGAGTTGGTAACGCACGGCGGTCTTGTTCTCATGGTCACGCTTAAGCAGCCAACGCCCGTCGTAGAGGTACCAGAGGTCGGGCTCTGTCCAGTAGTCGTCGACCATCTTCCGGTCGAAATGGACCGCGAAC
>JAJDCT010000363.1 GCA_029260695.1 Phycisphaeraceae bacterium | reverse complement strand
CCCGCGTCGGTGGATACCCCAGCCACGACCGCGATTCCCACTGAAACAAAACTCACAGGCGGCAGCCAATCCACAATCCGTAAAGACTCTCGCCCTGCTCTCCACGAGCAACAAGACGAGCCGACCCCCTTCAAAACGCTCGTATACACAGACACCAAGCCCCTCGTGCGCCCCACCGTGCAAGACACACCTAAGCCGGCCCGGGTCTCCAGTAAAACACCCGCCGACACAACCTCAAAAGCCAGGACCGAGGAACCCAAATTAGACAGCCACCCGCATTACCCGGGCACCCCCGATGCGATCGTGTCGATCAAACCCACCCAAAAAGAACACACCGACCACGGCCCAGAGCACACCGACCTCGCACCACAAAATCCCGTCAAAACCATAAGCAAGCCCGTAAGCAAGACAACTAACCCTTTGGTCGTGCTCATCGACGACTACAACTCGATCGGGGCCGACCGTTTGAACGCGATCGATAACGCGCTGTCTCGGATCAACCAGGCCGCTAAGAAGGCCGAAATCGATATCGAGCTGAAAGTTACCACCGACAAATTTGCCGACCACAACATCCTCTTCCGCGAAGACGATGGCAAGGATCTGGGCAACGTGCTTGGCCTCGCGCAGTTCGCCGTCACAGAAGACTCCCACGGCAACGAGATCTTCCTTGGAGAAGACAGCTTCGCTTCAGGTGGCAAAGCCCGGGTCGACATCAATAATTCGTTCAACTGGTTTGCCGGCGACGACGAGGACGAGATCGACGATGACCAGTTCGACTACCAGACCGCCGTCGAGCACGAATTCCTCCACCTCCTGGGCATAGACGACGACTTCGACGACCTCGAGGCAGTGTCCCACGGCCTGTTAAACCCCGGCGAAATCCGACGAGAGATCGACAACCACGAGATAGACGAGCTGGCTGGCCTCTTCGCGTCCAACAACCCCTGGCAGTCGCAGTACAACCCCTCGTCGTGGTCCCGGAACAACAAGGGCAAGGTCCGCTACAAGTCCAAAGCCTTGACGGCCGTTGTGCCGGAGCCGGCGAGTGCGGCGATGTTCGGTGTGGGTGTGGTGGTTGGTGTGGTTCGCCGGCGGCGCTGATTAACTGGCGATCCACTGACCCAGGAAGAAGCAACCAATACCCAAGACAAAAAGAACCCCACCGAGTCCAAACAACTCGATCGGTGAATTCACTGGCAGCTTTTAGCGTAGTGGGAACGACGTCATCGCGAGCGCCGCGACGAAATCCACTAATAATCCAGACGCGATCATCAACCAGCCAAGCACCATGACTAACAGTCCCAGCGTGTACATGGCTGCCCTCTTCCTGAGAATACTTGCCCGTTAATTTTCCCCCAGGCCGAAGGAATCGAAGTCTTCACGCAGATCACGTAACGCACGGTCGACGATCCTGCGGATCTGTTGCTCCACCTCATCGACCGACTTTCTGTCCTCGGGCAACATCATCCAGCAGAACTGTATAGCCTGGCGGATCTGCTGATCAATCTGCTTGGGGCCGAACAACTTGCGGAATTTGTCGGGCAGGTCCGGGTCATCAGCAGAGTAGAAGGCCATCGGTTGCCCCTTTGGTGTGCAGTGAAATGATCAAGGCAATCGTAACACTGTAACCCGGTGAACCTCACAATGCCCGATAAGCCAGATGCCCCCCCAAATCGGTTTTCGCGCGTGGTGCTGCTGGCTAACTCACGTTGAAATATCATCTTGAGCATTTTGAATATTTACCTTGACGTTCGGTTCTTTTTGGGGTAACGTTTACCGAACAGATTTTGGAGCTAATGTTCAAGTATGCCAAAGCGGTACGTCGAAGGTAAGAGCGGTTCGAGGGTGAAGCCCCCAAGATGTGGGGTTTCACTGAGCTGTTCACCCCTATGGAGGCGATGCCGTCATGACTGTTCCCTTGGTAATGTTGGGCCCTGGAGGCGATTTTACGACGACCCTGAACGTGCGTGGACGGGGCTTGACCCGGCAGACGGGCTCGGCTCAGGGGCACGACCCGCAGGGGGACTCGGGCGGGGGCTACGCTCAGTGGGGCCGGTGGCGGCGCCCCAAGGGCGATGCGGAGGCTACGTCAGACAATCCTGGGGCACCGGGGGCGGTGACTCCCCATCGGCCGGACCGGGACCGCTTCGAGCATGTCCCGGCTCAAGCCCCGACAGACGTGTACACCCGCCAGGGCACGCTCCGAGTCACTCCCGGTCGATCAGCGGTTCTCAAAACGGCATTGCATTGGCTTCACGCCCAGCAGCGAGCGGTGCTCGGGCTGGGCTCGCTGATCTTAGCGATGCGTCAGGCATCTCCAGCCATAACTGGCGTGGCACGAGACACACGAGACACAGAAGATCGCAAGTCAATCAACTCACATCAAAGAGCAACCATCAAGGTGCGGGTTGCCGGCCCGCCTGCAGCCCCGCCCTACCCCACTATCCATCTCCCGGCCGACCGGCCGAACATCGCGGAGGCGAACCATGAGCATGAACCTGACCCCCAAACAACTTCACATCCTCACCCGGATCCGAGACATCCGGCTGTCACGCGGCTATTCGCCGACGATGCAGGAACTCGCCGACGAACTGAACGTCTCCAAAGTCACCGTCTTCGAACACGTCGAGGCGTTGATCAAAAAAGGCGCGCTGGTCAGGAAGGCCAACAAGGCGCGCTCTTTGGAGGTTAGCCCCGACGCCGGGCTCCCCGACGAGCAGCGCAACAGCCGGCTGCCCCTGGTCGGGACGATCGCCGCGGGCTTCCCCATCGAGGCCGTCGAAGAACGCGAGCACCTGGACCTTGAAGAACTTTTTGTCCGTTCGTCCTCCAAGACAGGCGAAACCTTCGTCCTGAAAGTCCGCGGCGAATCCATGATCGACGAGCAGATCCGCGACGGCGACTTCGTCATCTGCGAGCAGCGCACCACCTACCGCAACGGCCAGACCGTCGTCGCCCTCCTGAATAACGGCGAGGCGACACTCAAAAAATTCTACAAGGAGCGCGACGGCCGGATCCGCCTCCAACCCGCCAACGACAGCTTCGAACCGATCTACGCCGACCCCAGCGAGGTTACCCTTCAGGGCCTGGTCATCGGGGTTGTTCGGGCGTACTGATCGAGGGTTCGGGGCCCGGGGTTCAGGGATCGGGATGGGATGCTCCATAGCCCGCGGGCAACACCCGCGCGGTGGCTTGAAGAAGTAGCCGCGAATAAACGCAAATCAACGCAAATGAGGACAGGGCTTGGGTCGGTACCCCAATAGCTCTTACTCAATCCCATCTATTCGCGTTCATCGGCGTTCATTTGCGGCCACTTTCTTGCCGTCTTTTTGCGCTCGCCACCTAAATCAAACAACCCTCTACCTTGTGAGCGTCGCATCGGCTGACCTATCATGCCCTCATGAACGAACGGCCGATCGGTCTGATCGCGGGCGGGGGGCGATTGCCTGTACTTGAGGCGGCGGGCATCCGTGCGGCGGGTCGGCGGGTGGTGTGTGTGGCTATCGGTGCTGAATACGATCAAGACCTGCCGGGGCTCTGCGACGGTTTCGCCCGGTCTGGCACCCTTCGTCCGGGGCGGTGGGTCAAGCGGCTAAAACGCTGGGGGGCCAACGAGGCGGTGATGGTCGGGGTGGTTACGAAGTCCCAGATGTATGACCCCGTCGGGATCCTCCGTTCGCTCCCGGACCTGCATGCGATTCGGCTGTGGTATCGTGTGCTCCGTCACGACCGGCGAAGCCAGGCGATGCTGTCGGCGGTGGCGGACGATTTATCTGGCAACGGGGTCGAACTGATCGACACGACACGCTACATCCCGGAACACATGGCAACCCTGGGCGTGCTGACGCGCAAGCAGCCCAGTGCGCAACAGATGGCGGACATCACGTTCGGCTGGCCGATCCTGATGCGGATGAACGACTTGGATATCGGCCAGGCGATTGCAGTGAAGGGCCTTGATGTGATCGCGGTCGAGGCAATTGAGGGGACCGACCGGATGATCGCACGGGCAGGCGAATTGAGTCGATCCGGCGGCTGGGTGTTAATCAAGGGCCCAAGGCCCGACAAGGATCGGCGGTTTGATGTCCCGACGGTTGGGGTGCAGACGATTGAATCACTCAAAGCCGCCGGCGGGGTCTGCCTGGCTGTCGCCGCGGGATCCGTGATCCTGGCGGAAAAGAAGCAAGTCGTCGCCGCCGCAGATGACGCGGGGATCGCGGTCGTCGGGGTGGAACAAGCAGCATTGGATTCTGAGTAATACGGATTCTGCTTGATTCATGGGTGGCAGTTATTCCCTCAGCCCCCGGCTTTGCCGGTGGGTTGACCATGATGG
>JAJDCT010000362.1 GCA_029260695.1 Phycisphaeraceae bacterium | reverse complement strand
GACCCCGCCGTCCGGAACGCCCTCGGTGACGCGCCCGCCGCCGGTGACCAGCTTGCCGCCCTGCTGCTTCGCCTTTCTGAGTGTCGCGTCCATCGCATCGGCTGCCGCCTCATCGATCAACGGGCCGATGAGCGTGCCGTCTTCGACCGGGCTCCCGATCTTCAGTTGCTCGTAGACTTTTACGAGACGGCCGACGATGGTGCCCTTCACCGAGCTGTGCACGATCAGCCGCCGCATGCTGGTGCAGCGCTGGCCACAGGTGCCGACCGCGGAGAACGTGATCGCGGGCAGCGCCAGGTCGAGGTTGGCATTAGGCGTGAGGATCATCGCGTTGTTGCCGCCCAATTCCAGCAGCGACCGCCCAAGCCGCGCCCCCACCGCCTTGCCGACCGCCTTACCCATCGGGATCGAACCGGTCGCGGATACCAACGGCAGCTTGCCCGATCCTGAAATCGCTTCGCCGGTGTCACGCAGCCCGATGACCACAGCGCTGATCCCCGCCGGCGCTTCATCCATCTCGGCAACCACTTCGTTAAACAAATTCTGACACGCCAGCGCACAGAACGGCGCCTTCTCCGACGGCTTCCAGACCACCGCGTCGCCGCAGACCAGCGCCAACGCCAGATTCCACGCCCACACCGCCACGGGGAAATTAAACGCGCTGATCACACCGATCGGCCCGATCGGGTGCCACTGCTCGGTCAACCGGTGCTCCGGCCGCTCGCTCGCGATCGTCAGACCATAAAGCTGCCGACTCAGACCCACCGCGAAGTCGCAGATGTCAATCATCTCCTGCACCTCGCCCTCGGCCTCGGCGGTGATCTTCCCGACCTCCCACGCAACCAACGCCCCAAGCGTCTGCTTGTGTTCACGCAACTTCACACCAAACCGTCGGACCAGCTCACCGCGCACCGGCGCGGGAACCGTGCGCCACTGCTTGAACGCCCCGGCGGCGCTATCAATCGCTTTTTCCGTATCACCCGTGGTAGCGAGCTTGACCGAACCGAGCTTGCGCCCGTCGATCGGGCTGTGGATAGCCCGGGTCTCTCCGCCCGCGGTCTTAGCTGCGCCGTCGTAAAACAGGCCGGACATGTCTTGGGTCAGCCCGAGCTTGGGCATGAATTCGCTGGGTTGCATAACGTGTCTCAACTTAGGGTCTGATGTATTAGTTTTATGCTCTGGTTTATTTCGCAGACGTTAGTTAATAGCCTAGGCTGGCTTACGCAGAGACCGGGCCGTCCGGCTCGGGGAGGTCGTACTCGGGGGGTTCGATCAGGACGTGGTCGTCCCCGGCGTAGTGTCGGCCAAACCGGTTCGCCAGGAAGTCCTTCAACGACACCTCCTCCTGACGCACAAAGCCCTGGCTGGTGAGCTTGCCTTGGGCGTGCATGTCCAACACCGCACAGATGCCCATCGCGGTGGTGATCTGGATCGCGCTCCACTCCCGGCCGTTGACCTTGTTGTGATAGACCTTCCGTGCATCGGTGATCTGCAACAGCCGGCCATCTTTCTGCCCAGTCACCGCACAGAAAACAATCACCACGTCCTGATCGGTCATCGGCACCGCGTGCTCGAGCAAATCCTTGAACATGTCCCGGCGGTGGCTGAGCCGAAGCTCGTTGACCAGGAAAGCAGCCAAATCCCGGTGCCCCTGGTAGCGGACGGTCTTGTAGTTGAGTGTTCGGACCTTGCCTCCGAGTGTTTCGCATAGCGTGCCCAAACCGCCTGAGGTGTTAAACGCCTCGTAACGCACGCCGTCGACCGAAAAATGCTCCAGGCCTTCCAGCGGCAGCACGTTGGTCAACTCGCCATTGTGGATAGCTTCGCAGTCGTTGCAATACTCGTTGATCAGCCCGTCGGTGCTCCACGTCAGGTTGTACTTAAGCGCATTGGACGGGTACAGCGGAAGCGCCCCGACGCGCATCGTCACGGTGTCCAGCGAGTCCATCCGTGTGGTCAGGTCGTGCGCGACGATGCTGACAAACCCCGGTGCCAGACCGCACTGGGGCATGAAGATCTGCCCAGGCTTGGCGTCCTTGGCGACCTTCATGACTTTCTTAGTCGTCTGCACATCTTCGGTCAGATCGAAGTAGCTCAGGCCCGCCCTCAGCGCCGCCTCGGCGATCGGCGGGTTGTGCGCAAACGACAACGCCGACATCACCGAGTCACGATCCTTCATCGCAGACATCAGCGCCCCGGGATCGGTCGCGTCGAGCCTCAGTGTTTCGACGTCGGCGATCTTCGCCAACCGATCTAGCGAGCCCTGGTCCACATCAGCAACCCGCACATCAAAGTCGCCGGTCTTGGACAGGTAGTCCGCGATCGCCACGCCAATCTTTCCCGCCCCCATCAGTAAAACGCGATGCATCTCAGCCTCTTTTCAACCTAATAGAATTTCTCACGCCAACCAAGCCCATCGAGCCTGCCGAGCCCGGTATTATATAACTTTCCGGGGCATCCGAACACCCCTTTTAATGCACCTAAACCCCGATATCACCCCATCCTATGGGCGAAACAGCCCCCGCATCATCCCTCGCCAGCTCCAACTCAAGGGGACTCAAGAATCCTCACCGTTATGGGTACAGCAGGTACTTTTCACGGTCTTTCCTGAACGATTCGCTCTGCCGACGCCAGTGGGCAAATAACTCATCAAGCGGCGCACCTTCCATCAGCAGCAGCCGGGCCTTGTTCGTCCCCGTCGCGATATCAAACGACCGATCTCGGCTGCCATCGCCAAAAATAAACTCGCCGCCGAGCGCCTGCGCCAGCCTGAAATTGGTCTCGACCAGGTTCACGTCTTTATCCAGATCGATATACACCTGCACGCCCTGGCACACCTCCCCCTTAAACCGGCTGTAAAACGGCTTGAACCACACCGGGCGGAAGGTGATACCGAGGGGTGGACTGGATCTGGCAAGGTCATATGTTTTTGGGTCTTGAAGATAGACTGTGTTCGGGTACTTCCATGAACGGTGCATCGCCGCTGCCAACCTCTCCCCATCAACTCCGGGGGCACCAAACAATTCAAACGGCTGCGTGTACCCCACGCCGATCGAGATCGTATCCAACTCCCCCACAATCCCCGTCGCCACGTAATACGCGCAGGTCTCGGCATGCGGGATATGCGGACTGGTGATCACCCACTTCAGCCCCGTGTCCTTCCAACGCATGGACCGCTCCCAACCTTTCATCTTGATCACCGTCAGCTTCTCATAACCCGGCGTGTACTTGTCTTTGACCAGCAACGCCAGCTCACCCATCGTCATCCCGTGCACATACGGCACGGGCAGGTTCGAAATAAACGACTCGAAACCCTCCTCCACAAACCCGCCCTCGATCCGCTCGCCCCCCAAAGGGTTCGGCCGATCCAGCACGACAAAATCGATCCCCGCCTCCGCACAGGCCTCCATACACGCACGCATTGTGCTGACATAGGTGTAGCTCCGAGCACCGATGTCTTGAAGATCAAACACCAACGCATCCAGACTCTCAAGCATGGCTTCGGTTGGCTTGCGGTTCGCCCCATAAAGCGAATACGCCGGCAGCCCCGTCCGCGGGTCACTCCGATCCGCGATCTTGTCTCCCGCGTACTCATCCCCATACACCCCGTGCTCCGGCCCAAACAGCGCAACCAACTCCACATCGCGCGCACCACGCAACACCTCAACGGTGCTCTTAAACCGGCTGTCCCGGCTCGCAGGGTGCGCCACCAACCCGACCCGCTTGCCACGCAACGCCTCAAAACCACCGTCGCGCAGCACATCCACACCAAGCTTCACGGGCTGGGCGACCACCGAAGCACAAACCAGCCAGGTAAAGAACAAACCCGTGATCAAATGAGTTAAACGTGATGAACCGTATCGCATCAATAAAACCTCCATCCACCCAGTCGCTGAATCATCCCGCGCGTAGCATACAACACACCGGGGCCCCCGGCTCCCCTGGCTCCCTTGCGGTATCATCCTCCCCATGCAAACAGATACCCAAACCATCCCCGTGCCCATCATGCGTCTGCCCGGTAACGACGACGTCCCCCTCCCCGATTACCAATCCCTGCACGCCGCCGGCATGGACCTCCACGCCGCGGTCGACGAGCCGGCCACCATCCCGCCCGGCGAAATAAAACTGATCCCCTGCGGATTCGCCATGGCCGTCCCCATAGGCTACGAAGCCCAGGTCCGACCCCGCTCAGGCATCGCCACCAAGTTCGGCATCAGTATGCCCAACGCCCCGGGCACCATCGACGCCGACTACCGCGGACAGGTCATGGTCCCCCTGATCAACCACGGCCCCGCCCCCTTCGAGGTCACCCGCCCCATGCGCATCGCCCAGATGGTCATCAAACCCGTCCCCCGCGCCCAGTGGCAGGAAGTCAAAAAACTCCCCCCCACCGACCGCGGCGAAGGCGGGTTCGGGCATACCGGGCAGTAGATCGGCTTTTTTCAGCAAAATCGCTAACCAGGGGTTGACTTTTATGTCAACCGTGTTATAATATATTGTAACAGCCGGGGACCGACCGATGCCAATATGCGAATTTATCTGGGATGAATCAGAAGATGGGAATATCGCCCATCTTGCCGAACACGATGTCACGCCCGAAGAAGCCGCGTATGTCGTAGAGAACGGCGAATCACGAGCCAATAGCCGCACGTCCGAGCTACCGATCGTATTCGGATTCACACCGGCGCAACGATACCTCATGGTCGTCTACGAATGGGTTGCCGACGATACGATTTATATCCACACCGGTTATGACGTCCCACCCCCGACCCGCAGGAAGTGAAGCATGGCCAAACACACCAAAAAGAAGATGTCAGACACGTTCAAGAAGCGATCACGCAACATGATCGATAAACTGGAACGCGAGGAAATGGGCGAACTGCTCGCTAAAGGCCAACGCTTCCGTGCTCGTCAGGAAAGGCTGATCGATGCCCTGCGTGCCCTCAAGGCCGAGCGCGAAGCCCAGTCCGTCAGCCTGTCGGAACTCGAAACACGCACCGGCATCAGCAAGTCCGCCCTCTCCCGCCTGGAAAACGACCCCAACCCCAACCCAACCATGTCCACCCTCCTCCGCATCGCCGAAGCCCTGGGACGGGAAATTACCATCTCGATCACACCACCAAATGAGGCGGCGTGAGGCCAAAAACATGTACTCGTCCTCTTTTTTCTCTTGGCACCGATGGGATATGCGCAAGATGATTCCTGGCAAAAAATTCCCAGGTGTCTATACCATCGCCTTGTCTAATCAAGATATCTCCGGCCAACGATTTTCATGGAGACAGGAAATAATCTACATAGGTATGACGAATTCGGCGGGCGGGATAAAATCGCGGCTCCAACAGTTTCAAAGCACCATCCGGGGCGGTGATGCTCACGGAGGCGCTAGCCGTGTTAAATTTAAACACAAAAAATATGACGTACTCGCACCCTTGCTTTACGTTGCCGCAAGTTACACCGAGTGTGATGTCACATCGCACAAACCAAAGGATCTCAAACTGATGGGGGAAGTCGCAAAGCAGGAATACGACTGCTTTGCCACATTCATCAAGAAATTCAATCAATGGCCGGAGTTCAATGACAAGAAACGATCGCCAAAGAAATAAGTACGTTACGCGCAACCAATCTTCCCCACCAGATACCGTCCCACCGCAAGGTTGTAGGTTAGGGCGCTGTCGAGAAGTTCCGCTGGCACACGCTGCAATGCCGAATGCACCTCAAACGTGAACGGCCCGGGAAACTTAATCGCGCGCAAACCAGCCGCCACGCCGTCCCAATCAACCCCAGGATTCTCAATGCTGTACGGCAACACATGATCGTCACGATCCTCACCCGAACGGGTCTC
>JAJDCT010000361.1 GCA_029260695.1 Phycisphaeraceae bacterium | reverse complement strand
GGTCCCCAAGTGGCGGATACGTCTGACCGCCAATGTCGACGAGATCGAGGACAACCAGACCATCGGCATCGTCTTGATCCCCGAGGGCTTCGGCGGTGGCCCGTCGCCTCTGATCCGCTGAGTTTCTCCCGTTTAGCGGGTGATCGCAGATCGCCGGATCTGACCCGTTGGGCCGACTCGCGGATCTGTGATCCGCCGCTAAACGAGCGAGCACCTCATGGTTTTCCAGCTTTTCTCACCCCCGCTATACTGTCGGGCTCGCAAAACATACCCCGATTCCTCATCACGGAATCCCCTCGGAGACCCTCACGGTGCTCAAATTCTTCAGAAAATATAACAAGTGGATCCTCGGCGTCGGTGGCAGCCTGCTGATGGTTGTCTTCCTGATCCAGCCGGTCATGTCGATGTTCCAGGCCGACCCGATGAAGATGGCTTTGGGGACGACCGACGCGGGGGACCTGACCCGTGGAGACGTGATCTCGGCGACGAGCGAACTGAACCTGCTCCGGCAGTTCGGGCTGTCCCTGGACCGCGATCCCAACGAGGATAGCACCAACAACGACCCGCTTCGGTGGGCGCTCATCCTCAAGGACGCCCAGAGTCTTGGCTTGTCCGCGAGCATGCGTGAAATCGACCTGCTCCAATTAGATCTCGGCCAATCCGCCGCCGATATCGAGTTGATCGCCAGCCGGATCAACGCGACCCCGGGTTATGTCCGCCAGGCGATGCGCGACTGGTTGATTGTTCAGCAGTACAAGGAACTGGTCGCCGGGCAGGCTCACCTCCCGGGCAGAGACCGCGCCAGGCTGATGCGTGGCGCGCTTACCGACCCCCAGTCCTACCGGTTCTACGAAGCCATGGCCTACGGCACTTCCCGGCTGAGTAAGCCGTTGGTCGAGCACTTCCTCCAAGACCAGGGAGCACAGGTCTCCGGGCAGGTCGTGGTGATCCGTGCCGATCAATTCCTTGCGGATTCGCCGACACCTACCGAAGCAGAAATCCAGGCACTGTATGAGCAGTACAAGGATTCCCTCCCCGGCCGGGGTGAGCCTTACGGGTTTGGCTACCGCGTGCCGGACCGGGTCAAGATCGAGTACCTGTCGATCCCGATGGACGATGCCCGGCAGAAGGTGAAGGTCTCCGAGGCAGACGCCCTGGGGCATTACCGCCAATACCCCCAGCGGTTCGGCGGCGAGTTGGCTTCAGCCCAGTCCCAAGCCGTCGCGCCTAAGCCTTACGAGCAGGTCCGCGATGATGTGATCGAAGACCTGACCAGCCAACGCGCGTTCGAGTTGGTGGAGAAGATGGCCAAGGCGGCGTACGGCTTCTTCTACGAAGATACGCGCGGCATGGCCAAGCACAACGACTACCGGGTTGTCGAAGACGCCTCAGCGCTGACGTCCATGCGCGAGATCGCCGACAGGCTTGAATCGGAGTACGGGCTGCTTCCCAATGTCCACACGGCGGAGGGGGGCTGGGTCAACGCCGAGGCATTAATCGCCCTGCCGGGGATCGGGCAGGGCCGGTTGGCGGATAATCTACGCGTGGATTTCACGTCGTTTGTGCTCAGTGTCAAAGAGCTGGAGCCTTCGACGGACAACCCGCTGCTGCCGCGTCGGCTGCAGGTCGGCCTGGCGGGTTCGCCGATCATTGACAGAGACAGTTCGCGGTACGTCTTCCGTCTGACCGCTGCCCAACCGACACACCTACCCGAATCGTTGGACGCGGTGCGGGCCAGGGTCACGCAGGACACCCGGAAGCTCAACGCCTACAAGAAGCTGCTCGCCGAATCGGAGTCTTGGAACAGTCAGGCTGTGGATGAAGGACTGGAAGCTGTGGCAGCGCGTGCTCAGACAACGGTTGTCCCGCTGCCCCAAACCACCAGGCGTGTGCCACTGGCCAACGGCCTGCTGGCGGCACCTTTACTCCCTGGCGTAGGCCAGAGCGAGGCATTCGTCGAGGCGTTTTTCGGTACCGCCAACGGTGCCCGTGAGAACGGGGGGGTTCAGGACGCTTCGCCCGACGTGGTGACCGGGGATGTCGGGATCGACCCGATGCTGGCGCTGGCCGTCTACCGGGTTGATAGCTACCAGCCGCTGACCCGTGAAGAGTACAACGCGGACGCCAACAACCCACTGCTCCCAATCATGATCGATGCGACCGTCCTCTCGCAGACCCGCGCAGAGAGTCCCCTCTCGCTCAAGGCCCTGAGTCATCGGCTTAATTACAAGGATGACCGCACGGATGACGACGAAGCCGATGCCGTGGAAGGCGAAGTGGCCGAGCCCGAATCCCAGGATCAGGGCTCGTAAGCGAGGCGGCTTCGAGCGGCTGCACAGTTTTTTGTAGTGTTGTTCAACGGGTTTAGGCCGGGCGCGCACGCCTGGTATACGCCGCGTGGCCGCGGCGGCTAAACATCACACGCTACGGACCAAGTGAAAATACGCTATCCAACAAATATAGCCCACGTCTGATGAACGTGGGCCTAACACGCTCGCGGATAAAATTGGGATGCGTATTGTCGCTTCATCGACACCCGACACCCGACCTCACGCAGCCTTGTTCGAACTCCCGCCGCTACACACATGGGCGAGTTTGTTCAGCCCGTTATATGCCGCGATCTTGTAGGCTTCTGCGAGTGTGGGGAAGTTGAAGACGGTGTCGATAAAGAATTCGGCCGTGCCGTCCAACGCCATCACGGTCTGGCCGATGTGGATCAGCTCGGTCGCTCCGGTCCCGATCGCGTGGACGCCCAGGAT
>JAJDCT010000360.1 GCA_029260695.1 Phycisphaeraceae bacterium | reverse complement strand
CCCTGCCAGAAGCTGTCGGTCCCAAGCAACACGCTCCGCCGATCGCCTCGGAAGCGTTCGAGCAGTGCCGAGCGTTGCACGCCGTCGCCCTGAACCAATAACGGCATCCCGCGCTCCGCGATCGGGTCGCGCATCCACTGGGCCACACGGCTGAGCAGCTGGTAGCTGGTGAACAACACGAACACTCCCCCGTCGGTGTGGTCGATCAGGCTCAGGACCGCCGGGCACAGGCGGGCGAAGAAGTCCGGGGCACTGGGCTCGGGCATGGTCCGGTCCACGATTAACTCGGCCTGCCTTGCGTAATCAAACGGCGAACCCAGCAGCAGTGATTTGGCTTCTTCGCAACCCAACCGCGCGCGGATGTGTGTGAACGGGTCGGCGGGCTTACGTTTCGATGCGGGGGCAGCCGGATTATCCGTATGAACCGCGTCGGTGGCCAGTGTCGCCGAGGTCATCACCACCGGCAACGGCTTGCGCTTGGTGGTCGTGGCCTCGAACAACCGTTGCTTAAGCAGACCCGCCACCTCGACCGGTGCGCCGCAGAGCTTGACCCGTGTGCGCCTGCCTTTTGCGGGTACGGGTGAGCCAGGGGATTTCGGGAATCCGGGGGCGGCGTTTCCGGGGCCGGGGGCGGGGGTGGGGGTGGTGGATTCGATCCAGTACACGCTGTCGGGGAGTTTCTGTTCGAGCAGTGCCGTCAATTCCTGTGCGATCGCCTCAGCCCGGTCGGCGTAGCTCCCGGCTTCCAGGCGATCACCCTCGTCGTCGATCCGGTCACGGATGCGCTTCATCGCCAGCGACAGGTCCGAAAGCAGCGGGCTTAGCACGTTCTGGATCGGGATCGGTTGATCGACCCGGCCATTGCTGCGCCCCGAGGTCTCCTGCCAGTAAAGCAATTCCTGGAAGAACCCGTCCGCGCCCATACGAGCATCCTCCACCGCCTGCACCGCACGGTTATGCAGGTCCGCATCGACCTTCAACCGAAGCGCGGGCAGCAACCCCTTGTGCCGGCGTGCCGCATGCAGACGTGAAAGCAGATACTCGACCTGGAACTTGCTCACAGTTATGCCGAAGTATTCCCCGGCCACATCCTCGATCGTGTGTGCCTCATCGAGCACCACCGCGTCATAAGGCGGCAGCACCCCGAAGCCCTGCTGACGCATCCCAAGGTCGGAGAAGAACAGCGCGTGATTCACCACCAGCAGGTCGGCGTTGAGCATCCGCCGACGGGCCGCCTGGTAAAAACACTTCTCGTAGGTCGGGCAGCGCTTGCCCAGGCAGTCTTCCGAATCGCTCTGCACGTCGGCCCAAACCCGCGACGCTTCCAGCACCGGCAGGCTCGCCAGCGACCCGTCCTCGGTATCCTTCGTCCACTCGAGGATCGTTTCAAGCGACCGCTTGCTGGCGTTATCATCAAACAGGTCGGCGCTTCGGTCCCATGCCCGGCCCGCACGGCGCAACGACACATAGTTGCCTCGCCCCTTGACAAGCACGGCCGAGAACTCATCGGGGATCACCGCACGCAATAGCGGGATGTCCTTATGGATGATCTGTTCCTGCAACGCGATCGTGTGGGTAGACACCACGACCCGCGTTTTCTGGTCCCGGTCGTCGGTAGCCAGGACCTGCTCGATGATAGGAAGCAGGTAGGCGAAGCTCTTGCCGACCCCGGTCCCCGCCTCGACAAGCGCGGCCTCGCCCGATGCCAGGGCGTCACTTACATACCGCGCCATCTGCACCTGCTCGGGGCGGTGTTCATACACACCGCCTAGACGCCGGGCGATGGGGCCATCGGGTGAGAGGATGTCTTCTGAATTGATCGGCATGCGCCGCTTATCATAGCCGCGATACGGCCGCGTCGGGCGGTCCCTACGCCCAGGGGAACTGAGGCAGGACCCACTGATACCCAAGCAGCAACACCACAATACAGATGAACGAGACCAACGCACCCGAGCGGATCAGGGCCGACACGGGGACCTTCCCGGTGGCGAACGCGATCGCGTTGGGCGGGGTCGACACGGGCATCGCCATCGCAAAGGAACACGCCAGCGCGGTGAGGATGACCAGTTGCACCGGCGACTCGCCCCGGCCGTCGACCAGTGCGATCACCATCGGGATCAGCACGATCGCCGTGGCGGTGTTACTCATGAACGTCGAGAGCCCCACCGACAGGACCACCACCGCCGTTGCCAGGCCGAACCCCTGCAACTCCGCGATCGGCAGGTCCGCGATGACGCCGATCAGGTTGGTCTCCTCCATCGCCTTGCCCAGCGACAGGCCGCCCCACATCAGGATCAGTACGTTCCAGTCGATCGAATCGACATCGTGTTTGCGCAGCACACCCAGGGCTGTCAGGGCTGCGGCGGCGAGCAGCGCGACCGCGGCCGGTGCCAGACCGTGCATCTTGCCGGTGAGCCACAGCAGGATCGCCAGGCTGAGAATGACAAGCGTCCACCGGCCCTTGGTGCTGATCTTCTCGGTCGGCTTCTCAAGAGGCGGCAGCACCAGCCCCTTGCCGGGAGGGAAGAAACGGTACAACAGCACACCCGCCACAACCAGCAGCAGCGCCGCCAAAGGCACCGCCATCAGCATCCAATCGACAAACCCGATCTCCAACCCGAACTCATTGAGCGCCGCCAAGGCAACCGCATTCGGTGGCGTGCCGATCGGCGTGCCCACCCCACCGATATTCGCGCCGAACGGGACCGCCAGGATGACAGCACGGTGAAACTTGTCCTCCGCGGGCAACGCCCTGACCAGCGGGCTGATGATCGCCAGCATCATGACCGTGGTGGCGGTGTTGCTCATCCACATCGAGAAGAACGCCGTAATCAGCAGCACCCCGAAGACCAGCATCAACGGGTGGTGGTTGAATGGCCGAAGGATCCGCGACGCGATCGCCCGATCAAGCCCGTGTTTGGTCACCGCCGCCGAGAGCAGGAACCCGCCCATGAACAGGATAATGATCGGCGATGAGAACGACGCCAGGAAGACCTTGTAATTCAGGCTCTGATCCTCAAGGATCCCGTCCCCCCTGGTCGGGAGCAGCCGCGCCAGGCCGCCCTTGTCCGCGAGGAACAAGATCTCCATGCCGATGATGCATAGCGACGTGGCGTACAACGGCAACACCTCGGTCGCCCAGAAGATCGCGGCGACCAGGAAGATCGCCACCGTCCGCCTGGCCAGCTCGTCCATCGACGCGGGCAGAAGGTAATAGGTCGTGATCGCCGCAACTGCGGTGAACAGGCAGATCAAGGCTCGTTTACGGTTGGATTGATTGGGTTGCATGGCTTGGCGTGCCCACGGGGCTTGGGACTTGGGCCTACACTATAAGGCAAATCTATCTCTAGTTCACGTTGCCCCTGTCGCCCATCATAAACGACTGCAAACTGTTTGATGAACCAAACAAAAAGGCCGCCCCAAAAGGGACGGCCTGTATGTGATTTCGCCGAGTGGTCGGCGATGCGAACGTGGGTTGGAAACTTACTTGATCTCGACGCCGCCGCCGACTTCCTTGATCTTCTCGACGAGTGCTTCGGCCTCTTCCTTGGAAACGCCTTCCTTCAGCGGCTTGGGGCAGTTGTCGACCACGTCCTTGGCTTCCTTCAGGCCCAGGCCGGTCGCCTCGCGGACGGCTTTGATGACCTTGATCTTCTGGTCGCCGGCGGCGGTGAGGATGACGTCGAACTCGGTCTTCTCTTCGGCTTCCTCGGCGGGGCCTGCGACGGCGACGGCGACTGCGCCGGCGGCTGGCTCGATGCCGTACTCTTCCTTGAGGTAGTCGCCCAGGTCGACCGCTTCCTTGAGGGTCAGCCCGACGATCTTGTCACCCAGTTCTTTGATTGCTGCTTCTGCCATGGTTCGATTCCTTTACTATCTAACGATCCATCCGAGAGGCCGCGGCACGCTGCTGCGGTTTAACCCCGAGGGGCCAGTCGGACACGATGTACGGTGAATAATTGACGCGTGATCGAGTGTTCCTTGGTGGCTGGCGGGTGGTATGACGCACCGGCCGTCACCGGTCAGCTCGCCTTCTTGATCTCTTCGCCCTTTTCGAGTTTTTCCTGAACGGTCTTGAGGATCGAGGCGATCATCTTGCCCGGGCCGGTGGCGGCACCGATGAGGTTCTGAGCCGGGCTCAGCAGGATCTGCACGACCTGGGCCTGCGCCTCGTCCTTGGTCGGGTACTTGCTCAACGCCTCGATCTCTTTAGGACCGAACACGATGCCTTCCATCAGGGCACCGCGGAACTCAAGCTCCTTGAGCTTCTTCGCCGCATCGATCAATTCACGGGCGACGCTGACCACACTCGCCTCCTCGGAGACGGGGTAGACCATGGCGCTGGGGCCATCGATCAGGTCGTTCATCGCGGCCAACTCGCCGCCCTCGAACGCCTTCTTGGCCAGGCTGTTCTTCACGATGGTGATCTTGATCTGCTTCTTAGCGAGGTCCGCCCGCAGGGTGTTGGTGTCGTTGGACTTGACACCACGGACGTCGACCAGCACGCCGCCAGAGATCCCTTCGAAGCGGTTCTTGTAGGTTTCGACGATCAGGTTCTTGATCGGTTTGCTCATGGTAGTAGCCCCTTGGGCGTTCGCGGCGTTGGCCGCGGTGGTGTTCGGTGTGGGTTAATCGACGACGATCGACACGCCGGGCGTCATGGTGCCGGACATCGAGATCGACTTGACGTAATGGCCCTTGGTGGCGGATGGTTTCATCTTGGTGATGTGCTTGATAAACGCCTCGGCGTTCTCCTCAAGCTCCTTGGCGCCGAAGCTGTGCTTGCCGACGGCGGCGTGGACGTTCCCGCCGGAGTCGTTACGGAATTCAACCTTGCCCGCGGCGTACTCTTTCACCGCCTGTGCGACGTTGGGGGTCACCGTGCCGCTCTTGGGCGAAGGCATCAGGCCCTTGGGGCCCAGAGCGCGCCCGAGCTTGGAGACGATCCGCATCATGTCCGGGCTGGCGACCGCGACATCGAAATCAAGCCAGCCGTCCTCGACCTTCTTGACCAACTCTTCGCCACCGGCCTCGGTGGCACCGGCGGCTTTGGCCTCTTCGACCTTGTCCGAGGTGCAGAACGCGATGACCCGCTTGCTCTTGCCGATACCGTGCGGAAGCGACAGCGAGCCTCGGATCATCTGATCCGCCTGCTTGGCGTCGATCCCCAGGTGCATGCAGACTTCGACGGTCTGGTCGAACTTGGCGGCCTTGAACGACTTGACCCGGGTGACCGCTTCGGTGAGTGTCACCTGTTCTTTAACTGAGTGGGCCTTCTTGTCGGCCGTGTAGCGCTTGCCTTTATTAGGCATATCGATCCATCCTTTTGACGTTCCCGGGGGTGCCGGGTGTGCCGGGTGTGGTCTCCCACGGTTTGTGGCACGTGGTAAGCCTCAAGTATTCACTTGCCCGCCCCGGAATTAGCCCCAGGACAAAGTTCCTGGGAGCGGTTATTTCGTCGCCTTAGCCCTCGATGGTCACACCCATCGAACGGGCGGTCCCGGCGAGGGTTCTCATCATGGCTTCAACACTGTGTCCGGTCAGTTCTTTGCCCTTCTCTTCGGCGATAGCCTTGAGCTGGTCCTGCGTGAGCTTGCCGACCTTGTCCTTGTTCGGGACGCCCGAGCCCTTCTCGATGCCAGCGGCGTCCTTGATCATGACGGCGGCCGGGGGGCTCTTGATCTCGAAGCTGAACGAACGGTCCTTGAAGACCGTGATCACGCAGCCAACGACCTTGCCGTTGAGGTGCCGGGTCGCTTCGTTGAACTGCTGGATGAATTGCCCAGGGTTCACGCCGTTGGCACCCAGCGCCGGACCGATCGGCGGTGCGGGCGTAGCCGAACCACCGGGGGCCTGGATCTTGAACTGGGTTGTGATCTCTTTCTTGGCCATGACTGGCTCCTAATTCCGCTTGTAATAGGCGATACGCCGCCTGGCCCCCCCGGTAATCCCCTGGAACACCACGGTATCCCCGGGGCCGGCGAGCCGGGCAATATAGCAAAATGAGGGCGATTGGCCAAATCCCCGCCTTGGGCTTTCCGGTTGGGCCAACCCGGGGCCGGGATCAGATTGACCCGCCCGTTGATGGCCGTGGGGAATAGGGGCGCGGTCTGGTATCTACTATCAAGAGCCCGCACCACCGGGCCGAAGGTAAGGGGGCAAGCCGTTAAGGCGGCGGCGGTTGGGTTGACAAGACCGGGCCCGGCGATAACCTTGCCGGGCTGACGTTTCGCCCCCGGAAGACGGGGCGGCCCTTAGGGCCAGGTAGCTCAGTTGGTAGAGCACTGCATTGAAAATGCAGGTGTCGGCGGTTCAAATCCGCCCCTG
>JAJDCT010000359.1 GCA_029260695.1 Phycisphaeraceae bacterium | reverse complement strand
GTGGTGGCGATGACACGCAGGTACTTGCGGTCCAGCTCGTCCAGGCCCAGATCGTCCACGCCTTCCAGTTCTAAAGCTTCATCGACGATGGCCGGGGAGAGTTGGTCGTTGTGTTTGACCTGCGCGAAGTCACGGATGCGGCGGAGCAGCCGGTTGGCGATCCGGGGCGTGCCGCGCGAGCGGGAGGCGATGGCCTGCAAGGGGTCGTTGCCCGCTGTCATGTTCAATAGGCCGGCGCTGCGGTGCAGGATCTTCAGTAGATCGTCCTGCGGGTAAAACTCCAGGTTGTGCGTCAGCCCGAACCGCGAACGCATCGGCCCACTGATCAGTCCCGCCCGTGTCGTCGCGCCGATCAGCGTGAACGGCTGCAACGGCAGCGTGATCGTCTTGGCGTGCATCCCCTGGTCCACCGTCACATCGATCTTGAAATCCTCCATCGCAGAGTAGAGGTACTCCTCCAAAGAGATCGGCATCCGATGCACTTCATCAATGAACAACACATCCCCGCGTTGGAGTTTGGTCAGGAACCCCACCAGGTCGCCGGGCTTGGTCAACGCAGGTCCACTGGTGACGGTCAGGTGCGCATCCATCTCGTTGGCGATGACGTGTGCGAGCGTGGTCTTGCCGAGTCCGGGTGGGCCGTGCAGCAGGACGTGCTCCATCGCCTCGCCTCGCTCTTTCACCGCCTGGAGCGTGATCCTAAGCTTCTCGATCAGCCTCGGCTGCCCGACGTAATCGTCCAGCCGTGTCGGGCGCAGCGAAAGGTTCACCGCTTCCTCGGCGGGGCTGTGCGTCTTGCCTGAAACAATACGCTCGGTGGCCATAGGAAGATGATAGCCGATGGCGGGGGCACCTGACCGCCACCGTACCCGGGGTCAGCCGGAGCAACCGAATATCAAAGCCCCTCCGCCAACCGCCAGCAACTAACCACCCCGGCCCGGCCAACCTAAGCCAACCATACCACATCGAAGCCACCCATCCTCCACCCTCAACAACCCTCAACATTCCACAATAATGCCTGGGTTGACAAAACCTATATTTAAGTTAAATATAGGTCTTATGACCAGACCTGTACTCAGCGATGCGGATCGGGCGGATGTTTTTCGTGGGTTGGCGCACCCGATGAGGCGACGGGTGGTCCTGATGCTGGATAAGTGTGAGTGTTCGGCGGGGGATCTGCTGGCAGCACTGGACCTGACCCCGCCGGGGCTGTCCCAGCACCTCCGGGTTCTTCGCGATACCGGCCTGGTCCGCCACCGAGTCGAGGGGCGTCGCCGGATCTACCGTGTCAACGCGTCCGCTCTCCGCAGGGCGCAACGCTGGTACCAACAACTCGCATAGTGCGGCCTGGAGCATTTTGTATCAATAGCGACGGCAGTCAAAACTGAGTGAGCCAGTTAGATAAACGCCCCCAGCGTGTGGGACTCAGCCAGCAATCACGCAAAAAATGCTCTAAGCGACAAGCACGGCATAAGGTTTTATGCGCCTGCCCGGGTACGTGCCGAACACGGCATATCGGTCCGCTGTACATGGACGGGCTGTGGTGCTAGTCCATCCCGATCACGCGCTCGATTTCCTCGATCGAGGTCTCGCCACGCATGACCATCCCGTAGCCGCCTTCCTTGAGGCTGGTGAACATCGTCAGGTCCACCGCTTTCTTGATCGCGGCGATGTCCGGGTTGTTCATGATGACATCGCGCAGGGCATCGTTGGTGCTCAGCAGTTCGTACACACCCCGGCGTCCCGCGTACCCGGTGCCGAAGCACTGTGCGCAGCCGCAGGGCGTGTAGACCTTCTCGACCCCGCTGACGCTTCGGCCCATCCGCATGACCTGCTCGGGGGTCGGGCGCTTGGCGGTCTTGCAGTGTTGGCACAGCAGCCGGGCGAGGCGTTGCGCCAGGACCAGGTTCAGCGTCGAAGCCACCAGGTAGGGCTCGACGCCCAAGTCGATCAGCCGGAAGATCGTCCCGATCGTGTCCTTCGCGTGGACGGTCGATAGCACCAGGTGCCCGGTGCTGGCGGCCTGCATCGCGGCGGTGGCGGTGTCTTTGTCGCGGATCTCGCCCAGCACGATGATGTCCGGGTCCTGCCTCAGGCACGACCGCAAGAGTTGGTGGAAGCTGTGCCCCTGGTCCTCATCGACGGGGATCTGCGTCACCCCCGCGACCTCGTACTCGATCGGGTCCTCGATCGTGATGACGTTTCGCATCTGCGCATCGATCTGCCTCAGCGCCGCGTACAGCGTCGTCGTTTTCCCCGAGCCGGTCGGCCCACAGTTCAGCAGCATCCCGGTGTTCTGCTTGGTCAGGTCGCGGATCTTGGTGTACATCCAGTCCGGCAGCCACAGGTCCGTGAGTTTCTGCGGCGCATTGAACGGGTCCAGCACACGGATCACCAGCTTCTGCCCGAACATCGAGGGCGTGAAGCTGATGCGGTAGTCGATCCGTCGGTCCGGCACCTGCACCGAAAAGTGCCCCTCCTGCACGATCCCCTTCTTGGAGATGTCGATGTCGCCCAGGATCTTGACCAGGCTCCCCAGCTTGCGGTACATCCCGGTATCGACCCTGGACACCTCGACCATCGCGCCGTCGATCCGCAGCCGGACCAGCCCGCCCTCGCGCTTGGGTTCCATGTGGATGTCCGACGCACCGGACCGGATACACCCGAGCATCAGCAGCCTGACCACATCGATAGCTTCCGCGGTCGCGTCCTTGCTCCGCGCCGCGTCGCCGGTCGCCGCGTGCACCGTCTTGCCCCGTGCGTTGATCAGCGCCACCTCGGACAAGCCGTAGGGCACGTTCTTGCCGACCTTCATCAATGCGGTGAATGACCCGATCCCGTAGCCGCCCCCGCCGGTGATCGGGTCGCCGTCGTCCTCATCGAGCAGGACCGGTGACCCCGCCTCGATATCGATCCCGTCATCTCCCCCGGTCATCGTGTCGGAAGACCGCCCGCCCGCCGGGCCGTCGCCGTGGCCGGGGAGCTGTCCCGGCGCGACCTGCACCGTCTGCCCGTCGTCGATGAACTTAACCAGCGTCCCACCGACCAGGAACTGCGTGCCCGACCGAAGCACCACCGACACGATGTCCAGCCCGTCCATCTTCGTGCCGTTACGCGAGTCCAGGTCCCGCAGGACATAACCGTTGGTCGATTGCTCGATCTGGCAGTGGTGCCGGCTGATCAGCTTGTCGTCATCAATAATGACCGAATTGCTGGCGTGCCGACCGATCGTCACCTTGCTCTTGGCAAGGTTGCAACGCTTGAGGCCGGAATTGGTATGAACTTCCAGGTGCGCCATATCGCTACGCATTGTAGCGTGTTGTGGGTAAGCGGTTTAGGGGCTGTTGATTGTGTCCGGAGGGCACCGCTCGGTGTCCCCGCGGTGTTAGGCCCGTCGATCGGGGGGGTGTATTGTTAAAATATCTAGCATAAATACAATATAATAGGGGAGTGAATAACGGGTCATGATTTAAAGCTTGTCGCCCCGCCCCCGCCCCGCCCCCGCCCAGTCCTCGCCCTCTCATTCGCACTCGCACTCGCACTCGGCTTCTACTCGCACCTCGGCCGGTGATGGGGGCTGGCAGAGACGCTGAAACATCCCTGGCACAGGCCGATTTGCCGGTCGTGGCGGCGCCTTATCACAGGCGGCTGCGGGTAATTTGTTTGTCATAAGTTAACTGATCCACCGGATTTACCTTGAAGTCTTTACGGTAGACTCATTATGATGTCATACAGCGTCGGTTGTTGGGTAGGGAATATGTTTTTGCTTATTCGGGGTCACACGATGCGTGGCAGGCCTGCTGCTGATTGGATAATCCTTGGCATTGGCCTAAGGCCCGGCCTTTTCGGTGGACTTGACTTTAAGGAGGAACTTAGATGATCAGATTTTTATGGTCCTTGAGTGCGGTCGTTCTTCTGGCGGGGACAACATCTGCGGCCGTGTTTCTGGATTTTGTGAACACCCCCGTTCCATCCGGCATCACGCCTACGCCCGGCTCGACGGGTGCGCCGGGTAGCCTTGATGGCTTCAATGCGTTGGACCTGATCGTGAACACCACGAGCGACTGGACGGCTGCGGCCATATTCATCGACCTGAGCAGTGGTTCGATGTTCCAGGAAAACTCGGGATTCGGCGGTTTCGGCTCCACCTTGGGCCCAACCAATCCCCTCGGTTTTGCGACCATCCCTTCTCTTGAATGGGACAGTTACCTGGACGGCAATGCCCTCCCCGGCAACGCAGATCCATCGGCTCTTCCAGACCCCATCCTGGCGTTCATCTCGATCGCTGGTGCGGGTGCTGATGCCGGCGGTCCCGCCGGTTCCCCTGTGTTCGATTCTACAGGGGCCAACATCTCCTGGAACAGCGCTGGTTCGATTACCACCGATGTCGGAGCCACCAAGCTGGGCCGGTTCACCCTGTCACCCGATGCCAACGGTATCTTATCGCTCGCAGTCACCGAAGCCGACAGCCCTGGCAGAACCTTAATCGGTATCCCCCTCGTCAACGGCATAATCGCTCCCGAGCCTGCCTCGGTTACTGCACTGGGCCTTGGTGGCCTCGCTCTCCTGCGTCGCCGCTAGACGTCAACGTCAGACAACAGGCTTAAACCTGTTGCAACTGCCCGCCTGACACGCGGCCGTGGTCAGGATGTGTCAGATCGGCACGGTCTGGCGTTCCTGCTCGACCAGGTCGTCGTAGGTCTCGCGCCGCCGGATGACCTTCGCCTCGGCGCCATCGACCAAAACCTCGGCAGGGCGGGGCATGGCGTTGTAGTTGCTCGCCATCACCATCCCGTAAGCCCCCGCGGTGAAGAAGCACAGCCCGTCACCCCGCTTCAAGGGCGGCAGGTCCCGCACCGCGGAGAGCGTGTCGCTGGTCTCGCAGATAGGCCCAACCACGTCGTAGGTCTTCAGCCCCGGCAGGTCCATCTGCTGCGCACGCTCGGCCGGGACGTGTTCATCGGCAACCTTTGTCGGCCAGGTAAAGTGAAACCCTTCGTAGAACGACGGCCGGATCAGGTGGTGCATCCCCGTATCCACGATCGCGAACGTCTTGCTCCCGCCTGTCTTGATGTACGACACCTTGCACGCCAGCACCCCGGCGTTGCCCGAGATCGTCCTGCCCGGTTCGATGATGAGCCTCAGGCCCTTGCCGCGCAGCAACGGCACGATCGCCTCCGCGTAGGCTGTGTACGCCGGGCTCTTGCCGGTCTCGTAGTCCGCCGCGTACCCGCCGCCGATGTCCAGCGTGTCCACGGTATACCCATCGGCACGCAGCCCGTCGATCAG
>JAJDCT010000358.1 GCA_029260695.1 Phycisphaeraceae bacterium | reverse complement strand
ATCCCGGTCTTCCAACTCTCGCCCTACGCGCTGCCAACCGTCGCCACCATCGGCGGGGTCACCGCCCTGTTCGCCGGCACGATCGCTTTGTGCCAGTACGACCTGAAAAAAGTCTTCGCATACTCGACCGTGTCACAGCTTGGGTACATGTACCTGGGTGTCGGGGCGCTTTCGTCGTTCGGCGGGATCTTCCACCTGTTCACACACGCCTTCTTCAAGGCGCTGCTGTTCCTCACCGCGGGCAGTGTGATGCACGCACTGGCCGGGCAACTTGACCTGCGGGCGATGTCGGGGCTTCGACACAAGATGCCGGTCACCTGCTGGCTGATGTTCGCAGGCTGCCTGGCACTGGCGGGTTTCCCCTTCACCGCCGGGTTCTTCAGTAAAGACACCATCCTCGCTGAGGCGATGGTCATGGGCACCGGCGATCACGCCAGCTCGCTGTATTTCTGGCTGGCCATCCTCGGCCTGCTCACCGCCTTGCTCACCGCGTTCTACACCTTCCGCCTGTGGTTCCGTGTCTTCATGGGCCCGGAACACTTCGAGATGGGCGACGACCACGGCCACGCCCCGGAAGGTGACGACGACGCACACGGGGACGACCACAGCCACGCACACGAGCCCCACGAGATGCCCTGGTGGCCGATGAACGCCCCGCTTGCCATCCTCGCGGTCGGCGCCCTCTTCGCTGGACTTTTCTTCGGCGGCTGGATGGAGCACAGCATCAAGGGTTCCACCGCACAGCCCCAGGCAGTGCATGCCCAGACGCACGCGGTCCAGCCGACGCCCGCCTACGAAATCATCACCGTCAAGAACGAGGCGGACCCACACGCCACAGACCCACACGCCGCACAAACCGCCGACCAGGCAGCCGAAGCAGGACACGGCGATGACCACGAGGCCCACCGCGCACACGGCATCCACATCCTGATGATGTGGATCAGCTCCTTCATCGCAATCTTAGGCATCGGCCTCGCCGGGTACTTCCACTGGCTGAACCGTCCGCTGACCGACCAGATCGCCGAGAAGTTCGGCGTCGTCGTCGAGGTGCTTTACAACAAGTACTACGTCGACGAGCTTTACGACCTGACCATCGTCCGGCCACTGCGCAAGCTTGGCGAGGGGTTTTATATGTTCGACCAGTTCGTGATCAACGGGCTTGTGATGACCGTCGGGTACCTGCCCCGGCTGGTCGGCTGGACCGTGAGACCGACGCAGAACGGCAAGATGCAGGGCTACGGGCTGGGCATGGTATTGGGTGTGGCGGTCGCCGCGCTGCTTGTTTTCAAATGGGCGTTCTAGGAACTAACGAGACCCGATGGATCTACTTCTGCTACTCACCCTGTTCCCGCTTGTCAGCGCCCTGCCGCTGATGCTGCCGATCAAGGCATTTGACTGCCGAAAGACCGTCTGGTTTTACGCGCTGCTGAGCACGGCGGTCACGTTCGTGTTCTCACTGGTCGCGGCGTTCAAGTTCGACTTCGCCGACAGCACCGGCGCGATGCAGCTCGCCGGCTCGCTGCGCTGGATCGACGCGTTTGGCCTGAGCTTCGGCTTCGGGGTCGATTCGATCTCGATGTGGCTGGTCCTGCTGACCACGTTCCTCATGCCGATCATCATCCTCGGCTCGCTGAGCGCCGTGAAGGTCCGCGTCAGAGAGTTCTACTTCTGGCTGATCGTCCTCGAGACGTTCATGATCGGCACGTTCGTCGCCACCGACATCATCTTCTTCTACGTCTGCTTTGAGTTGACGCTCGTCCCGCTATACATCCTGATCGGGGTGTTCGGGTCAGACAACCGGCTCAAGGCCGCCAAGATATTCTTCCTCTACACCTTCACCGGGTCGATGCTGACGTTCGCCGGCGTGATGTACGTCGCTTATATCAACGCCGTGAACACCGGCGCATGGTCGTTCGATATCCAGACGCTCTACTTAGCCGCCGCAGGCATGAGCCTCGCCGAGCAGGGCTGGGTGCTTGGCGCTCTGCTCGCCGGGTTTGCCGTCAAGGTCCCGCTGTTCCCGGTGCATACATGGCTGCCGTTGGCGCACACCGAGGCGCCCACCGCCGGGTCGGTCATCCTCGCCGGCGTGTTGCTCAAGCTGGGTACTTACGGCCTGCTGCGTTTCGCCCTGCCGATGTGCCCGGACGCCGTTGTTGAATACGCCTGGCTCATCGGCATCTTCGCCGTGCTGGGCGTCCTGGTCACCGCACTGATCTGCTGGGTCCAGACCGACGTCAAGAAACTCATCGCCTACTCCTCGGTCTCCCACCTGGGCTTCTGTGTACTAGGCTTGTTCGCGTTGGATGCCAGCGACACCGGCGCTGTCGGCGCGGTGATGTACATGATCAACCACGGCCTATCGACCGGGGCGTTGTTCCTCTGCATCGGGATGATCTACGAACGCTTCCACACCCGCGACATGGCCAAGATGTCCGGGCTCGGCAGGGTCATCCCCGTCTGGGCGTCGTTTACCGTCTTCTTCGTCCTCGCAAGTGTCGGCCTGCCGGGGCTCAACGGGTTCGTCGGCGAATTCCTCACACTCATCGGCGCGTTCCTCTCACCGAGCAATGTCCTGGGCGTCGAGTACGCAGCCTTCGCCGGCATCGGCATGATCCTCGCCGCCATCTACCTGCTCTACATGGTCGGTAAAGTCATCTTCGGCCCGGTCCTCGTCCCCGACGTCCATAACGACGACGGCTCGCACGATCTGAAAGACCTCAACAACCGAGAGATCTTCACACTCCTGCCGCTCGCCGCCGGCTGCCTGGTGCTGGGCATGCTGCCC
>JAJDCT010000357.1 GCA_029260695.1 Phycisphaeraceae bacterium | reverse complement strand
TGTGGTCCCGCTCAAATTTCGCGGTGTACCCAGGTGTTTGAAGCCCGACACGGTCGAACTCCCAGCCGTAATAATTGAACGCGTCATCGCTGTCGGGGGTGTAGGCGATGGTCAGTGTGCGCGGGATGACCCCGGGCGTGTGCTTGCTGGTAAGGTTGTCGGAAAGAACGGTCATATCAGGGCCTCTCGTTGATTGTGAAGCTGTCGCATGACGTGTGCTGTTGTTGCTGAATCCACCACCGATCGGGGGTACGGCCCCAGGTTGGTCGGCCTTGGGCTTAAGTCCTCGGCGTCGTCCCAGCGTGTCCGCCATGAGTCATCGTCGAGACGGCGTCCGGCGAGTTGATCCAGTCGGTGGCGGTAGGCGCTGGTCACGCGCAGGACGTGATCCGTCTGGTAAAACTGCCCATCGATGCGGACCGACGCGATGCCCGGCCGACAGAATCGATCGAGGATCTGCATCGCCCCGAGGTCGCAACCGGTCAGCAGGTGGTTTCGGCAGTGCTGGTCGGCGATGACCGGACGGACCTGGCCATGTTTATCTTTCAAGCCGAAGTCGACGTGCCGGCATGGCCCGCGGCAGACGTCTTTGCGTCCCACGGGCGAGCCGTGCAGTGCGATCACGCAATGGTCGATCAGCATCCCTAATAACGGGCCATGCACCTGGGCCTCAATAGTTAGCGGCGTACAGGCGGCCAGATCGGCCAGGTCGGCTAGGCCCGCCTCGGTCGAGGCACAGCAAGCGTCGGCGCCCAACTCGGCGAGTAGCGCCACGGCCGCGCTGTTCAGCAGGTTGAACCCCACGTCGGCCACGATCGACGACGACGGGCACAGCTTCGCGGCTAGTGACAACGTACCGAGATGATGCACAAGAACAAAATCAAGTTCGGCCCCTGTGAGTTCACGCAAGATCCACTGCGTCTCGGCCCATTCACGATCGGTCGTGATGCGCGGCGTACGCAGCCCGACCTTCGCGCCGGCACGGTGTGCCAGATCAATCACGTCCGTGATGGCTTGGAGTTGCCAGTGTTCCCCGCTGCGCTGGGATAGCTCTGCGGCGAGATAGATGCGATCAGCACCGGCATCGATCGCCGCGGCCGCGGCTTCTGCACCTGACACGCACACAGCTAGCTCGATCGACTGGGCACTGCAAGACACCGCCTCTCGGTCCTGAGGTGGTATGGCGGCGCCCATATCTATGTCACTCGGCTCGGCGTGCCCGTTGCTAAGCAGCAGTGGCTCGCGTCGGCCATCGGTGTCTACCACGTCCCGGTGAGATGCGCCGCCAAGAATCGTCAGCGTGGACATCCGGCGGACCTGACTGCGATAAACAGACTCGATCTGCTCGACCGCCAGCGTAAACGATGGGGGGCATTCATAGTAGGCGTCGATGGCCTGTCGGTAGCTGTGCACGACCCCACGCAGGTAAGCCGCGTCTCGCATCCGGCCCTCGAGTTTCATGCAGTGGATGCCCGCCTGGACGATCTGCGGGATGTGTCGGATCAGGCAGAGGTCCTTGAGCGCCAACAGGTGCCCACCCCCGACACGGCCGACGGCCTGCCCGTCGTCCAGCCTGACCAGGTCATATTCCCACCGGCACGGCTTCATGCACTCGCCGCGGTTTGCACTCTTGCCGAACAGCACGCCCGAGGTGTTGCAGTGCCCGCCATGCGCCACGCACATGTCACCGTGAACGAAGCACTCGACCTCGATGCCTGCGAGCCGTCCGATCTGACCGATCTGCGACAGGCTGACGTCGCGCGATGTGATAATGCGGCTCACACCCAGTCGCTTTAGAACCTCGGCGTGTTCGTGATGATGCACGTTCATCATCGTGCTGGCGTGCAGCGGTGTGGTGACCCCCAACTCACGCGCCAGACGGATTGTGGCCAGGTCGTGAACGATGATCGCATCGGCACCCATCCCGTCAATCGAGGCGATCAGGTCGGCCGCCTGCCGCAATTCGGATTCACCGATCAGGGCATTGACGGTCACATAGAGACGCCGACCAGCGTCATGCACATACTCGATGGCTTTGCGGAGTTGCTTCTCATCGAAGTGGAAGTCCTTGCGGTGCTGACGCATGTTCAGCGTCTTGGTGCCGAGATAGACGGCATCGGCACCGGCCTCGACAACGGCCTCAAGCGCATCGAGACGGCCGGCGGGCGCCAACAGTTCGATGCGGCTGGTCAGCCCGGCAATGTTTTCATTAGTGGGCATAATCATCGTGTGTGCTCCAGCTAAATCAGTAAAGCCCGGTTGTCGTATTTGCGTCGGGCTTGGATAGCGGCCTAGGGTTGTCCACGCCGGGCATCACGAACCCGTCGGGCGCATCGGTCGGGGGGGCAACGAGTCGGGCGTTGTCGCGTTCCAGCAGACGGACGATCAGGAAGGTTTCGTCCAGCCGGGTGACTCTAAGTTGACCGGGTTCGCCAAACGTTGTGGGCTTGCAGTCTGCATCGAGCGTCTCGAAGACAAGTCGATCGCCCAACGGGAAGTAAGCGGGAGTTCTCCCGGGTTCCACGTTTAGCTCCAAACAGCAGCCCAGCAGCGTGTTGCCGTAGCCGGACAGGTGCACAGCGTTGGGGAATGATTCTGTCTGTAGTGATCGGAGCAGGTCTACGTCAAGGGCCATGCCGCCGTAATGGACACCGCGTATGCGTAGCCGTTGCGCTTCGGTCATCACCCGTGCCAGACGGGTCAACACCGATGGGGTCGCGAACAGCACGCCGATGTCCTGCTTGTTGATCACGTCCATTACTTGATCGACGACATGCTGTGTGTAGCGCTGGCTCGCGATGCTGTCGTCGGGCAGTTTGCGGGCCCAACGTGGGTCGAAGTCGACACTGAACGGCTCGGGGCTGTCCACCCGGCGTGCCAGCCGGGGTGCTGCTTTGGCGATGATGTGTGGACCACTGGGCCCGATGAAGAGCCAACGCTCACCGCGGGGGAACCCGACGTGCGCCGCCGAGAGAGCGAAGGGCTCTATAAACGCTGCCTCGAACTCGTCATCACGGTAAGCCGTCCATGTCCCCGGCCCGGTCGCGCCACCGGTCTGGCCCAGCAGCATCTGGTCGATCTGGCCGTGAAATCGGCGGGGGATGTAGTCAGTTAGCGGTCGTTCCTGAAGTTCGCTGGCACTCAAGTCGCCCAGCATTACCAGATCCTTGAAGCGCTTGACATCATTGCGAGGATCGACACCAAGCCGCTGGGCCCGGTCGATCCAGAATGGCGTCCCCAACTTCGTGTCGAAGTGGACGTCCATCATGTACCGCAGCCGATCGCTGTTGGCGACGGGGCCGCTGAGTTCACCAAGGCAGGTCTCTGTGCGCGTCATGGGTGTCCCCCTTCCGCGAGGGTTTGTATGATGAATTTTGAACACGCCTCGACGATGCGCGTCTCCATCCCACGGTAGAAGTGCTCCCCGCCTGAGAGCAACAAACACCTGGCGGGCGGGTCGAGTGTGTCAAGCCATTGCTGTGTCACCTCGATGGGTGTGGCGAAGTCATCGTCGCTGTAGATCACCATCGTGGGTTTGCTGGCGGACTTAAGCGGTGAGAAGTCGTGGCGCGCGACGGTGGGCGAGATCAGCACAAGCGAGGCAAGCCGATCTACTGCCGACGACGCCAGTGCGTAGGCTCCGAAGCTGTAACCGATACCCACCAGAGGGAGATCGAATTGTGAGCGCAACCACGCCGAGGTGCAGCCGACTTCCTCGGTCATGCCTGGGTCCGCGGGGGATGTGCCGGTCTCCCAGAACTGCCGCATGTTTTCGGCGACATCGACGGGCTCCCCGGCGCTTCTGCCTACCCCACCGTAGTCGAATCGAAGCGTCACATAGCCGTACGCCGGAAGGTCCAGGGCCAGACGTTCGACAACATTGTTACCGACGGCCCCGCCCATCAGTGGATGCGGGTTGGCGATCAGGACCGCGGCGAGCGCCGGTGTGTCGTCGGGGTAAGACAACTCGCCTGCCAACCTGCCGCGTGGGCCGGGGATGTAGACTCGCTCCCGTGTTATTTTCTGTGTCAGTTGGGCTGTCACGCCGGGACCCCTTCCCGCCTTAGCGTTTCACGGTCACACGGGAATTCCTGGTTGAACTTGTGCAGGATCATCGCCATCTTCAGCGCCTGCTCAGTGTTGCCGGTCACACGGGCCTGACGTTTGAGGAAAACCTCCTGGGGGTGGACGTTGCCGGCGATCGAGCGCCAGAACACGTCCGTACGTGTCCGGTAGGAGAAGTCTTCTTTAATCGTGTTTTCGCCGCGGTGTACGTCGGTGAGTCTGCCATGCTCGAACCGGCACACCCAATGGCCGTTGGGGATGTCCTCGATGACGAAACGCATCGTCACACTAAAGCCGGTTGTCTTGGCGACCTCTGACCTGTTCACCCGATCGGGGAGGAACGAATTGAAATAGGCGTCGTACAGCGTCGTGTCTTGGTCATTGTCGACAGCGCCCCCCCCCGCGTGCGGCACGCCTTGTTTCGAGGCGATGGCGGCCCGGCTCCGATCCCGTTGGGCATCGGCGTAGGTGAAGAGACGGCGCAGGTCGCCGATGTCATAGGCCGGGCAGCTTAGGCCGGCAGACTTCTCAAGGCCCTGGGCCTGTCTGCGATCAAAGACCGGAGTATCCACGAAGTAGTGCTCAATCGGCCGGCTGACCTCGTGGAACAGCCGCTCCACCCCGTTCATCACCCCGGGGTCAAACGTGTCTGGGTCGACGAAGCGGCCACCGGCGATGTCGTAATGTTCCTCGATCGCGCGCTGGATCGTCATGTTGCTGGGTGCCCCCGGGTTTGTCAGGTGATAGACCCGCCCGTGGAGCCGGCTATCCAAGAAGGCGTGGGCGATCATGGCGGTGACGTAGTCCACCGGCACGATGTTCTGGCGGTCGGCGAGGCGGCCTCGCAGGCGCAGCGAGATGTG
>JAJDCT010000356.1 GCA_029260695.1 Phycisphaeraceae bacterium | reverse complement strand
AGTCCCACGTCCGGAGGACGTGGGCTTTGTGGGGTTGAGGTGGCCACGTTCAGGGCGGAGTGGGGTTATGAGGATGGGCGTAGGCCCGGCGGGGTTTCGTTTACGGATGCGGAGCACGATGCTCAGCGGCGCGACTTCACGGTGAACGGGTTGTTTGCGGACCCGTTGGATGAGAAGTTGCAGCCGGTGGCCCCCGGGAAAGAGGAGGTGAGTGATTATGTGGGGGGTGTGGCGGACCTGGAGGCGCGGGTGCTGCGGGCGATCGGGGTTGCGGGGGACCGGTTTAATGAGGACTACTTGAGGATGCTGCGTGCGGTGCGTTTTGCGGCGCGGTTGGGTTTTGAGATCGAGGCTAAGACGGCGGAGGCGATCCGTGCGTCGGCGGAGAAGTTAAGCGGGATCAGCCGGGAGCGGATCGGACAGGAGGTGATGGGGATGCTCACCCCCGCCCCCGCCCTCGGGTGTGTCCCCCCCGGAAGCGCGGCCGCCCCCGGAAGCGCCCCCGCTCCCGGAAGCGCCCCCGCCTCCGGAAATTTTGCGGCCACAGACTCGGAGGCGCAGGGTAGGCCGAGCGGAGTTTCGGGGACAAGTTCGGGGACATCGCAGGGGAAAGACGGTCCGGGGGCGGCGGTGGTGGCGGCGGGGTTGATGCAGTCGTTGGGGTTGGATGGGCCGACGCTGGGTGGTGCGTGTGTGGATGTGGCGTTGCCTGCGTTGGCGGGGGTGGTAGGGAAGATTGGGAAAGCAGAAAATTGGGGAAGCAGAAAAATTGATGGGGAGAATCCGGAGGGCGGTCCCACGCTCGGAGAGCGTGGGCTTTGGGGGAGTACAGAGAAATCGGGGGGTGAAACCCCGGGGGGGTATGGGTTGATGTTGGCGGCGTGGATGTTGGATCGAGCGGGTGCGTCGGGGTCGTTAAAGGATGCGGCGGGTTTTGCGGAGCAAGAGGCGGCGGGTGTGTTGCGTGTTTGGCGCAGGGCGTTGTGTCTGAGTAACGGGGACCGTGATGTGGTTTCGCGGGTGATGGGGTTGTTGCCTGGGGCGCGTGATTGGGCGGGGCTGGGCGTGGCGAAGCGTAAGCGGTTGCTGGCGGAGTCGGGTTGGCCTGGGGCGATGGCGCTGGTGTGTGTGTTGGGTTCGGGTGACGAGGTGTCGGCGATTGAGACGCAAAGCGCAGCGTTGTTTGCGGAGGGGGTTTCGCCGGAGCCCTATGTGAATGGGGATGATCTGTTGGGGATGGGGGTGCCCGCTGGGCCGAGGATCGGGGCGCTGTTGGAGGGGGTTTATGATGCGCAGTTGGAGGGGCGGGTTCGGGATCGGGCAGAGGGGTTGGATTGGGTGAAGGGGGAACTGGGTCGTTAACGATTGGGGCGTGTGATTGATGATGTGGAGGGGAGCTTGTGGGGAGCGCTAAACCGCAATCGGGGGTTTTGCGCGGGCCGGCACATTCGGGGGCCGCCCCAAGTCGCGGCGCTTCGTGGGGGGGGGTGAGGTGTAAGGGTGTGGTGATGTCCCACGTTCGGAGAACGTGGGCTTTGGGGAGTGATGGGGAGTGACAAGTCGCGTTTCGTGAGGGGGAGTGGTTGGGGGACACTTTAATTGATAGAGACCCCACGGAAACCCCCGGAGACCCCCGGAGACCCCCGGAAACACACGGGGCGTGGGCATCAATGGTCTTTGGTGGGGTGAAAAAGACATGGGGGGCTGGTGGGGGTAGGATCTTCCGCCTGTGATGGAATTCCTGACCGAACTTGGGACGAACGCGCCGTACATGCCTTACGTGGTGGTGCTTGGTTTGTTGTTGTTGAGCGGGTTCGGTCTGCCGATCCCTGAGGACATCCCGTTGATCCTGGCGGGGTATCTGGCGTTTTATGGGTATGCGGATGCGTGGGTGCTGTTTCCGCTAACGTTTTTGGCGGTGGTGGGAGCGGACATGATGGTGTTCGTGTTGGGGAGGCGGTACGGGCACCATGTGCCGAAGCTGCCGTTGATGCGGCGTTTTTTGACGGAGAAGCGTCTGGCGAGGACGGAGGGGCTGCTGCACGCACACGGGGGGAAGTTCATGTTTGCGGCGCGGTTTTTGCCGGGCCTGCGGGCACCGGCGATCTTCACGGCGGGGAATTTCAAGATCCCGTATTGGAAGTTTTTGCTGTATGACGGGGGAGCGGCGTTGGTGAGTGTGCCGGTGATCCTGGGGCTGGCGTACTACTTTGCGAATCACCTGGAGCAGGTGCGTAAGTGGGTTGCCAATGGCGAGCGTGGGGTGATCGGGGTGATTTTAGTCGCGGCGGTGGTGTTTGTGGGGGTGAAGCTGGTATTGAACAGGCGGCTGGCGAAGGTGAAGTAGGCGGTTGGGGGAAAAAGAAGCTCTGGCGTGCGTGTCGTCTTGCGTGGGTGGGAAAAACGGCCTAACCTTTTGATATGGCTACAGAATTGGTAGGTCCAACAGAATTGAAAGACGCGTATCGGCGTTTGCAAGACCGCATCCAGGCGTCGGCGGATAAGGCCGGCCGTCGGGCGGGCGATGTGCAGACGATCGCGGTGACCAAGTACGCGAGCCCGGACCAGATCCGGACGCTGGTGGAGATGGGCCACGCGGAGCTGGGTGAATCGAAGGTGCAGCAGCTCAGCCAGCGCGTGGCGATGCTTGAAGAGTTTCTTGGGCGCAAGAAGACGCTGGCGGGTGCGGCGCCTAAGTCGTCGGTAGACGGGTTGCCTGAGAAGGTCCGCTGGCACATGGTCGGGCACCTGCAAAGGAACAAGGTCAAGCAGATCATCCCGCTGGTGGGGTTGATCCACAGCGTGGACAGCCTGCGTCTGGCGGAGGAGATCCACAACTACGCGGCGCGGATCGACACGGTGGTGGACATCTTGATCCAGGTGAACGCCACGAGCGAGCCAAACAAGACCGGCGTGGCGGGCCCGGCGGTGATCCATCTGGCGGATCAGATCGACACGATGATGCACCTGCGTCTGCGTGGGTTGATGACGATGGGCCCGAACACGGACAACCCGGAAGACGCCAGGCCCGGGTTCGCGCGGACGGCGGAGATCTTCTCGGAAATACGCAAAGACAAGATCGGTGGGCCCGAGTGCAACGTGCTGTCGATGGGGATGTCCAGTGACCTGGAGGTCGCGATCGAGGAGGGAGCGAACGTGCTGCGGATCGGGCGTGCGTTGTTTGGTGACCCGCCGCAAGAGTAGCATGGGATGGCGGGCGGCCGGCGAGTGTCCGCTGTCGGCACCACGGCTCCTAGCTCCCCATCAACAATGAAGTCAGATTAGCCCGCACGCCAGGCGGTGAGCGTGTAAGTATCAAGCCTGACGTGTGGGCTGCCGATAAGCAACGTACCCATGCCAGCCCGAGCCACCTGCAAACTCAGCGTCATCCGCCACCCCGACCGGTTCATCTCCGACGACCGGCGTGTGATCACGCGGTTTTTCCAGGTCGGTGACGAGACGCGGGTGATGGCGGTGATCAGGCGTGTCGCCGAGCTGCCCGAGGCCGAGGTCGCGTCGCTGCTGGAGCGGGTGCTGCAAGACTTCGGTGATCGGCACCGACGGATCGAGGCGGTGCTTGAGAACCACTTCGACTTCGTCAGGCCGCTTCTGGAGAGGCCCGAGGAGCTGACACGCGAACGCCAGTTACTGATCGGGTCGTACTTCACGATGGAGTACTCGATCGAGTCGGCGGCTTTATTTAATCCGTCCATCGTCCCGCACCCTAATCAGGACGGCCTGGGCAAGGGCGAGCAACGGTTCATCATGAGCCTGCGTGCCACGGGCGAGGGGCATGTCTCCTCGATCGTCTTCCGCACGGGCAAGGTCGATACCCAGGGCGAGATCACCTTCGACCCGCCGAGCAAGTACGCGGCCCGGCTTAGGATGCGGACCGACCAGGTGTATGAGAAGAACCTGTTCTTTTATAAATTGATCGAGATGGCGGCGTACAACGAGACGGCGAGGATCATCCTCGACGCCATGCCGGAGTTTTTTACTTACAGGGACCTGGACCACACCGTCGCGCAGCTGCGCGAGCGGCCGAACAATCCAGCGACGTTCAACGAGACGGCGGAGAACATGCTGTGGCTTGCGCGCAGCAATTACCACCTGCTGGTGCCGCCGGATGCCGACCCCTCCGAGATTGTCATCTTCCCGACCAGCGAGAACGAGTCCAAGGGGATCGAAGACCTGCGGATGACCCGGTTCGTTGATGATAATGGGAAGGTGACCTACTTCGGGACATACACGGCCTACAACGGGTTCCGCATCCTGCCGCAGCTCCTGGAGACCGAGGACTTCACCGACATCAAGGTCCACACGCTCAATGGGAAGTATGTGCAGAACAAGGGGATGGCCCTGTTCCCCAGGAAGATCGACGGGCTGTACCACATGATCTCCCGGCTGGACGGCGAGAATATGTTCATGATGCGCTCGGACAACACGCACTTCTGGAACGAGGCGGTGAAGCTGCAGGCACCGCGCTACCCCTGGGAGTTCATCCAGATCGGTAACTGCGGCCCGCCGATCGAGACGGAGGTGGGATGGGTTCTGTTGACGCATGGCGTCGGGCCGATGCGGCAGTACTGCATCGGCGCGTCGCTGTTGGACCTTGATGATCCATCGAAGGTCATAGGGCACCTGAAGAACCCGCTGATCGTCCCGGAAGCCAACGAGCGTGAGGGGTACGTGCCGAACGTCGTCTACACGTGCGGGGCGTTACTTAATGGCGATCTGTTGATGATCCCCTACGCGGTCAGCGATTCGGCGACCACGTTCGCGACCACGAGCATGTCTGACCTGTTGAGTGTCCTCACCGACAACGGCGGGCTGTAGTTGCCGGGTTAGCGCGCCTCACATCCATGACCCGCACAACCCTGGCGCGTGTTCCTAGCCAAGAAAATCCTTATCAATAGCGGGTCCCGCTGCATCGTTAAGCTGGGGGGGTATTTTAAGAAAATCAGGTTATCTTCTGGCATATCTGCAGCAATTATCTCAAACAAGTATCCGTCCTCAATTAATTATGTCTTGTAACGGGTCATCAGGGTGGTATGCTTAGGTTTCCTGTATTGACCGGCCCGCTATAAACAGAGGACAGACTCATGTGTTTCCAGCGCACCCGTCACGCACCCAGGCCGTATGTGTTCACACTGGCGGGGTGTTTATCACTCTTGGCTTCCAATGCGAGCCAAGGGGAGTTGATCCAATTTGAATTCACAGGGAACATCACCAGCGTGGAAGATGACCTGAATTTCCTGGTTGGCTCTGGGATAGACATCACTGATACTTTCTCAGGATCATTTACTTACGACGACTCGGTGACCCTGACCCAGAACCAGTTCGACGCTGATGTAGGAGACCGCAGCGACTTAGGCGACCTCTCGATCAC
>JAJDCT010000355.1 GCA_029260695.1 Phycisphaeraceae bacterium | reverse complement strand
CGCGACCAAGCGCGGGTAGGGAAGCTGTTCACCCAACTCAACAAATTCCAGAGGCACGTCGAGGAAGATCTGACCTCGTCCTTCAACCTGGTCAATGCCCTGAACACGGTCGGCTCTTTCAAACGAGCCAAGGCCGACCGGGTCATCGCCCATGTGAGTAAGGACAAAATCACGCGTCAGACCCAACAGATCGAGCGCGATATCGAAAACCTCGACTGGCTGACCCAGGCCTGCGACGAGGCGCTGAGCATCCTCGATGAGGCGCAGCAGCGAGTCGGCAAGAGTTACGGGCTAGCCACACCTCGTGCGAAAGAGAAATTCAAAAAAGCTAAGAGCCCAAGCCCCGCGGCAACCTGACCGTCAAAGCGAGATTGAATCCGCCCAGGAACACTATACAGATGCCAGTGATCGCCTTGATCCCGACCGACACGAAGACAAGCCGGCTTGGGCTGCGTGCACGCTTGGGTGACCGCCTTGGTGATGCGAATGTCTTGGAACACACCGTCCGCCGCGCGGCGTCTATTCCGCAAGTTCAGAAGGTCGTCTTGATCCACCCGCCGGGGCAGGACCCACTTTCGCTGATTGATTTGCCGAGGCTGAAGATCGACAAGCCCGTCGTGACCCAGCTTGATCTGGATTGCTTGAGAGACATGATGACGCCCAGATGGGTGTCGTCCCGGAAGTGGGCCCAGCCGCATTGGCGCGGGGGGCTGGGCGGCGCGAGCAGTTACGACGAACTATTACCCCCGGGCCCGTTGGCTGAGGCTTTGCGGGTACACGGCGGCGAGACCGCGATCATCGTCCGCGGTGACTGGTGCCTGTTTGACCCGTCTTACGCCGGCAGGCAGTTGGACATGCTCCACGAAGACGTCGATGCGATGAAGATGATTTTCACACAGGCGCCGCCGGGGCTATCAGGGATCGCGGTGAGCCTGGCTATCCTGGAGCAGTTGCGGGACGGGCCGGCGGGCTTCGGGGATATCCTGGCGTACAACCCGGTGCGGCCGCACATCGACCCGGTGGGGCGGGACGTCAACTGCGCCATCCCCCCTGAGGTGCGCGACACCGTCGAACGGCTAGTCTACGACACACCGCGCAGCATCGCGCTGATCGAATCGATCGCCGAACGCCTGGGCGACAAGCTCGGTGATGCAGACGCCGAAACAATAACCCAGACCTACCGGGCTGTGACGTCGGACAATCCGGGCATGGCGTATCGGTGGCTCCCGAGGATGGTCACACTCGAACTAACACCACGCCGAGCGGTGTCTGGCCCGATTACGCCTCATCACCACATGACATTCGATCGGCCCGATATCGACACCGACCTGGCGCTGCGCATCGTTGAGCAACTCGGCGAGGCGGGCACTGGTGACGTCATTGGTGACGTGACGCTGATGCTCGGTGGGCTGGGTGATGCGATGCTGCACCCGGAATGGGAGCGTATCGTCACGGCTGCCCACGAAGCCGGGGTGATGAGCGTCGGCATTGAAACCGACCTGCTTTGCGAGCAAGAGGATCTGACCAGGCTGTTGGAGCTGCCGATCGACCTGGTCAAAGTCAGGTTCAACGCGGACACGGCTGAGACGTATCAGACAACGATGGGCACCGACGGATTCAAACAGGTATTAAGCAACACCGAGTGGCTGTACAACGAGCGTATCCGCCGAGCTGATAATGGTGGAGATGCCAGGGGCGCGATGCCCTGGCTGGTCCCGTCGATGGTCAAGACGGCGGAGACGCTGCCGGAGTTAGAAAGTTTTTTCGACAAGTGGACGCACTACATGGGACACGCCCTGATCACACCGGCGTGCGGCGGGTGCGGGTTGATGCCAGAGATGAGCCCGGTCCCGATGCAGCCGCCCAGCCGCGGGGGCTGCCTGCAGATCGCCCGGCGGATGTCGATCCTAAGTGATGGTATTGTCGCGCTGTGCGACCAGGATTGGTTAGGCAGATCACCGATAGGCGACGCCCGTACTCAGTCGTTGATCGATATCTGGCGGAGCTCAGAGGCTTTCGGCAAGGCGCACGACGAGCAGCGATGGGGCGAGCTGACGATCTGTGGAGATTGCGTTGAGTGGCATCGGCCGTGAGCACGAACCGATACGGATACAGGTAATGCGATGAAGACACTGACTGTGATCCTCGCCCGGGCTGGCAGCAAGGGGCTTGTTGGAAAGAACGGCTTGAAGGTTGCCGGCAGGCCCATGCTGGCCTGGACACTCGAGCACGCGATGCGTTCTTGTCATGCGGGCCGGGTTGTCCTATCCACAGACGGCGAGGGCCTGGCAGACGTCGCCAAGTCGATGGGTGTCGAGGTCGTGATGCGCTCTGCGGAAACAGCGACCGACAACGCGACGGTCGACAGCGCTGCCCGACACGCGGTATCGACCATCGAAGCTCAGGCCAATGAATCCTTCGACGCGGCAGTGATCCTTTACGGCAACATCCCCGTCCGGCCGGCCGGCCTGACAGACCGGGCGATCGTCAAGCTCGCCGAGACGGGCTGCGATAGTGTGCAGAGCGTGTACCCGGTTGAGAAGATGCACCCCTATTGGATGAAGCGGTTGGGCGGCGAAGACGGCGACGGATTGCAGATGTATGAGCCCAACGATATCTACCGGCGACAGGACCTGCCACCGGTCTACATGCTCAACGGCGGGGTGATCGCGGTGACGCGCAAAAGTCTTTTCAACGTGGACCCTGCATGCCCGCACGCTTTCCTCGGCGAGGACCGCAGGGCGATCGTGAACGACCCGGACGAGGTGATCGACGTGGACAGCCGGCTGGACCTGCGTGTCGCCGAGGCGGTGCTGCTTGAACGCCGTAAAAGTTCGGTCGCGTGACGATGCCAGCTAAACGCAAAACCATCGCGGTGGTGACCGGCAGCCGGGCGGAGTCCGGGCTGCTCTTAAGCACGATGCAAGCGATTAAAACTCACCGGGGATTAAACCTGCGCGTCATCGTAGCGGGGTCACACCTGGTGCAGGGCTCGTGGCGAGATATCGAATCGGCTGGTCTTAAGATTTCCGCCAAGGTACGGATGCAGGCCAAAGGCCGAACGGGTCGGATAGCGGACACCGAAGCGCTGGGGCGGGGCGCGACGGGGTTCGGTGGTGTGTTTGCGCGGCTGCGGCCGGACTATGTGGTTGTGTTAGGGGACCGTATCGAGGTGTTGGCGGCGGCGTGCGCGGCGGCGGTTGGGGGACACAGGCTTGCACATATCCACGGGGGCGACCGGGCCGAGGGAGTCGCTGATGAATCGATACGGCACGCGGTCAGTAAGCTGGCACACCTGCACTTCCCAGCTACCGCGCAGAGCATGAAGCGGCTGATCCGCATGGGTGAAACACCTGAACTGATTCATAAGGTCGGCTCCCCCGCTGTGGACGGGCTGCGAGAGGTCGAGCCGGCGGACGACGCGTCAGAGCTGATCGTGATGCAGCATCCGATCGGTGAAAGTGACGCTGCTGAAGCAGGCTGGATGCGTGCGACCCTCTCGGCGACCCGTGGTCACGAGCGTCTGGTGATGATGCCTAACCTTGACCGCGGGGGCGAGGGTATCCGCCGTGCGATCCGCGGTGCCAGAGTCAAGCCGATCGAGCACCTGACGCGTGACCGTTTCCTGTCGCAACTCAAAGGCGCACATGCGATAGTCGGGAACTCATCGGCGGGCCTGATCGAGGCGGCGGCGATGCGTGTGCCCTGCGTGAACATCGGACCCAGGCAGGCGGGCAGGGAGAAGCCTGGCAATGTGATC
>JAJDCT010000354.1 GCA_029260695.1 Phycisphaeraceae bacterium | reverse complement strand
GCTCGGAGCCACGACACCCAGGCGGCGCTGTCAGCGTGGATGAATCGCCGAGGCTCGACGGGTCGTCCCGGGTTAGAACAGAGCTACACCCCCTGGTCGTTACGCAGCGAAACCGAGGCGGGGCCGCTGGGGCTGTGGGAGGAGACGGAGCAGGTCCTGTGATCGTCCCGGGAAGTAAAGAGACAACTCACTCGGCCCCACGAAGCCTTGTATGTGCTTGAACTTTCGGGTTTATATCGCAGTGTGCAGGGTGGAGGCATCGTCCACTTCGGATCAGGTGCGGTGCATGCGAAAGGAATGGGCAATGAGCCAATCCATGGCCTGCAACTGATTGAGGAGCTCGAGCAACCGATGGCGTATCTCACATCATCTGCCTCGGTTGTATTGGTGGCCTGAAAATCTCAACAAACAACGTGCATGACAAATGACTCGTCTTTAGTCGTCGAACCTTCCCTCGTGGGATACCCACCTCAGAGCCTCAACTCGACCGAGCAATCAACGCGCTGAAAATCAAAGCGATAATCTCCTTGGCTGGCAATACTCTAGATAGCCTAAAATCGTATGGCGATCGATTGGTCTTACTTGCCAACAAACCCTTGAAAAGAGCCCAATTCTAAGGTTGCAAGCCGCCGAGCCACGGGAATCGGCGGAGCCAAACAGCCCATCTTGCCCCACGCGTCTGTGCCGCACGGGACAGGCCCTGCATGTGTATAATACATTGTGATATTGGGCGGGCATCGATTCTAATTTTGAGTAGTGCCCGGCTCCATCTGATAGAAATATTGCTTCGCCTATCTTAACTTCGGCCCTGAGGTATGAAGAGAAAACAGAAGATATTCATTAGTGCCGTCAGCAGTGAGTTGGGCTACTACCGGCTTGCTGTAGATCAAGCTTTGCGCAAGTGTGATTACGAAACTGTCCACCAAGAGATTTTTCCGCAGACTTCGGGGAAAATCCGGGAATTATTACGCGATAGCCTCTCCGGATGCGATGCGGTGATTTGCCTCGTCGGCAACCGGTATGGTTTCGAAGACGCGGACCGGACCGAGGGTGAGCCGCGGTACTCCTACACCCAACTTGAATACATCATCGCTCGGGAATTGGAAATCGAAACCTTCCTGTTCCTGACGGACCCTGAGCAACCACCCCCCCGCTATAGGGTCGTTTCAGATATTCCGGCGGAGCGTAACGATCTAGTACAAGAAGAGCCGAAAGAACTTCAACAACTGCAGCAAACATTCCGCGACTTGGCGGTGCGAGATAGGGATTGGCGGACATTCCGAGACGAGAATCATCTTTTATATCAACTCACGACGCTTCGGTTCCACTGGCAGAAAGACATGTTGGCGAGTGCGGCTGACTCGCAGGTCAACGCCTTTACAACGGAAGATAAGAGGGCGTCACTCGCGGATGTATTTGCTATTTCCGACGAGCAGCTTGAAGGTGAGCTTCCGGACTACGCATCCTCTTATCTGAACAACGACGCAGAGACGGCGGAACGGCTCGCGCTCGCCAATGCTCATCAGTCAGAACAGTCCAATCCTTCTGCGAAACACGAAATCGCTGCGGCGTATTGGATAGCGGGGCTATCCGCGAAATTAAGGGGGCGTGATCAAGACGCTCTGGAGCATTTATCTCAATCCCTTGAGAAAGTCGATCCTGATCAGGATGCGGGGCTGCGGGTGCGCATCCGAAGCGCTATTGGCTACGTGCTTTTATCGAAGGGTGATTTTAATTTGGCTCGGGCCGAGTTGCATGAAGTTGTGGCTGATGCGGAAGCCGAATTTGGGTCCGAACACAGGGTGACACTCTTGGCGCAGGGGAATCTGGCTGTGGCCCTGACTTCACTAGGCGATGCCGCTTCTGCAGAGCCGCTGGTGCGCCATATCCTCTCGGTCCGACGTCGTGTGTTGGGATCGGAACATCCACGAACGCTCGGGGTACGCAACACGCTGGCTAATTGCTTAACCCTGCAAGGCAAACTTGAGCAGGCCGAGGCGGAATATTTCGAATTGCGAGACGTGTATGCTTCGGTATTAGGGGGCGAACACCCGCAGACACTACGGCAACACTTCAATCTCGCCAACAATCTTGCAGAGCAAGCGGCATATGACGAAGCCGAGCGTGAATACCGACACCTGCTCCGGCTATGTGAAAAAGTACACGGCTCTGAACATCCGGAAACCGCGTCGGTCCTCAACGATCTCGCCTGGCTTTACTACCATGACTTGAAAGACCACGCACAGGCGAAGGGATATGCTGATCGGGCTGTCAAAATCCTTTCCCGCCGAGGCCGTAGACACCCAGAAACCCTTTCGGCTCGGCATACCCTGGCATCGATCCGCGCAACAGCCGGTCAATGGCAGCAGGCACAGACAGACTTCCACGCCCTGATCAGAGACCAGGCCAAAGTCTTCGGCGATTCACACGCACAGACGCTGACTAGCCGGTACGACCTGGCGAAAATGCTCAGTGACCATAAGGTTGAGCCCGACGAAGCTTCGCGGCAAATTCACGAGGCATTAAAACAGGCCACAGAAAACCTGGGTGGCGAGCACACGATCACCATGAAATGCCGCGAATTGCTCACGCGGATCAAAGACCCCACGCGCTAGCGGCCTACTATACACGCCGGACGAAATCCGTGGCGGAGTTAATTGGAATCCTGCGAATCTGCAGGCGCACTCAACGGTATTTCGCCAGTGTCTTTCGGTATGCTTCGGCCGCCGGATCCCTGGCAACCAAAGACGAACAACAAGCCTGCTGTAAGAACAACCACCAATATTAAGCGCATGTGGCCTCCCAATTTATTAACACAATTAGTTCCGACGACGATGCTGCGAAGCAATTCAATCCAAGCCGTGCAACAGGACACCGAAGTCCAGATGTAACATAAATTGAATACTGTTAATTCAACGAATCCATCAACTCCTCGCCTGCTGCTTCTTGGTCTGCCTTGAAATCGCTGATGAGTCTGTCCGCGGTCTTCTGGTTGATCATGAAGAAAGTCCGATTAGCGAATTCCTCCCCGGACATAACAATCGTCTCCGCTTTTTCCGGGTCTTTCTCGCCGGGATCTTTCCACGGATCAAGTAGGTACACGGTTTTGATTGCGTAGACTTGGTCT
>JAJDCT010000353.1 GCA_029260695.1 Phycisphaeraceae bacterium | reverse complement strand
GTTGGATCGCGGCGGTGTTGCGTGAGGCGTTGGGCGTTCCGAGGTAGAAGATTTATTGCCGCGGATGAACGCGGATGAACGCAAATCAGAACACGGCCCAACCTATTCGCGTTCATCCTCGTTTATTCGCGGCCAAATGCCTCTTCGATCCGAGCTACGATCCCGGCAAATACTTCATCCGCAACGACCGGTACCGCAGACGCGTCTTCCACGGCATCACTGGGCCTTAGCGCCACCCAGCTTCGGCAGCCTGAGTACTCGGCGTGGTTCTTGACTGTGTGTGGCTGCGCTAACCGGTAAGCACGGACGGCGACGAGGTACAGCGGGCGGTCGGGCTTGTAGTTGAAACGCATGTCGATCTGTTTGGGCGACCAGCAGTGCAGGGGATCGAGTCGATCGAACGCCTGGCGCGAGGGCACCTGCCAGACCTTGGCCGCCTCGCCCAGACCCCTGAAGGTGATTTCGCGTGGTTCTTCGTCCAGCACCTCAACGCGATCGCGCAGGGGCGGCTTGATCATCCGGGGTTTCTGATGCACATAGGACGGGTACAGGAGGAAGCGAGGGTGTTCCAGCTCGAATACGCCGGGGCCGCCGGTCTCGTGGATACCGCCCTTGCGTAACAACAACGACAGCTCGCCGGACAGCAGCAGGTCGCAGACGATGGACCATTCTTTTAGCGCGGTGTCGAGCATGGTGGGTGGGTCAGGGGGCTGGGTGTTAGGGCAGGGGTTTGGTGATTATACGGATCACGATTAAAACTCGTGCCCATCATCATGGCCAATCCCCCGTTAAAGCCGGGGGGGGCTGAGCGAAAAACTGCCGCCCATAAATGAAACAGAATCCGTATTAGAGCAGATTCAACTTGGTTGTGGAGTCAGGTCCATGGATCGGGTGGGCTGTTACGCGGGAATCACGCCGCGTGGCCGCGGCGGCTAAACCTTACCCGCCACAGCGGGACTTTAATTGCTGTGGCTAATAGCTAACGGTTAACGGCTTCTTCCTACATCCGCTCGACCGTGTCGATGCCGAGTAAAGACAACCCCTGCTTGAGTGTGCGGGCGACGAGGTCACACAGGGCGAGTCGGCTGGTGCGTCGGGCGTCGGTGTCGGCGGCAAGCACGGGGCACTTCTCGTAAAACTTGTGGAACCCCGAAGCCAGCTCGTAGAGGTAGGTGCATAACCGGTGCGGCTCTAAGCTGTCGGCGACGGATTCGACGATGCGTGGCAGTTGCAATAACTGCAGGGCCAGCGCCCGCTCGGCTTCGTGCTCCAGTTTGATCTCGCCGCCATCGAATTTGGCGGGGTCGATCTCGCCTTTGCGGAAGATCGAGCGGATCCGGACGTAAGCGTTTTGCAGGTACGGGGCGGTGTTGCCCTCGAGCGCGAGCATGCGGTCCCAGTCAAAGACGTAATCCTTGATCCGGTCGTTAGAGAGGTCGAAGTACTTGACAGCTCCGACGCCGACAACTTTGGCGATCGCGTCACGTTCATCTGCGGAGAGGTCGGGGGCTTTGCTGGCGATGACCTTGCCGGCCCGGTCGACCGCCTCGTCCAATACGTCGGCGAGCCTGACGGTGCCGCCCGCCCGGGTCTTGAAGGGCTTTCGATCCTGGCCCATGATCGTGCCGAACGGGACGTACTCCAACGGGGTGTCTTCGACCCAGCCGGCGCGGCGTGCGGCGTCGAAAAACTTGTTGAAGTGGTCGCGTTGTCGTGAGTCCACGACGTAGATCAGGCGTTGCCCGCCGAGGTCGTCGATGCGGTGTCGCAAGGCGGCGAGGTCGGTTGCGCCGTAGCCGAACCCGCCGTCGGATTTTCTGACGATCAGGGGAGCGTCATCCTGGTCGGTGAAGACGCACAGGGCGCCCTCGCTCTGAACGGCGACGCCGGCGGCCTGCAACGCCTCGGCGACGGGAGCGAGTCGGTCGTTGTAGAAACTCTCGCCTTTAAGATGATCGTCGCTGAGCGCGACACCCAGTCGGGTGAAGATGTCGTTCATGTGCCGGACGGATTCGCCGATGAGCATCTGCCAAAGTGTGTGGGATTGTTCGTCGCCACCCTGCAGCGCGACGACGCGCTTGCGTGCTCGCTCGGCGAAGCCGGGGTCGGCGTCGTCACGCTTTTTGGCTTCCTGGTAGAGGGTGTTCAGGTCGCCGATGTGGTGGTTGTCGGATTTTTCCCAACCGGTGTCGATCAGGTGCTCCAGGAGCATGCCGAACTGCGTACCCCAATCGCCCAGGTGGTTCTGCCGGGTGACGGGTTGTCCCTGAAACTCAAGGACGCGTGCGATGGCGTCGCCGATGATGGTGGAGCGGAGGTGCCCGATGTGCATCTCCTTGGCGAGGTTCGGGCTGGCGTAGTCTATGACGACCGTGGTCGGGGGGTCTGCCAGTGCGACACCGAGCCGGTCCGACTTGAAGATGACGGCGAGTTGATCACCCAGCAGGTCGGGGTTGAGTGTGAGGTTGATAAACCCCGGGCCGGCGACCTCGGCGTTGACCAGGGCGTCGCCGATCAGGAGTTTTTCTTTGAT
>JAJDCT010000352.1 GCA_029260695.1 Phycisphaeraceae bacterium | reverse complement strand
AAGAAGAACGCTGTCAGACCTGATGTCAAACGATAAAGCCAACATCGCCCGCTCAAGACTCGCGCACGACAGCGTAAGAATACTCGGAATCCAGGCTGTAGATGGATCAGGCGGCTGGGCGTCTGCGGGTTAGTGTCAGGCCGGTGATCACGAGGAATGCCGCGGTGGTTGGCTCGGGGATATCGGCCAGCGAGATAGGCGGCGGCGGTGTGCCGGCGTTCCAATTACCCAGCACGACGTTGAGGTCCTCGATGCCGACAAACCCGTCGCCGGAGGGGTCACCGGAGACGAGGGCACCCACGGTGACGCTCTGGTTCCATGCACCCAGAACGATGTTAAGGTCCGAGATCCCGACGAAGCCGTCGCCATCAAGATCACCGGTAATCAGCACAACGTCGCTGATAGCTACGAAAGCGTTGCCGGGTTCAGGGTTGATGACGATGTTGCGGTCGTGGAACAGATTCGTGCCGAGGATCCCCGGCACAGGGTTAAGACCATCGCGAGGGTCGGGAACGTCCAGCACAACCACGGGCACATCCGTGAGAGTTATCCCGCCGTCATCGGTGAGTAGTTCCAGTGAATCGAGTGTGATGACCGGGGCGTTGACGACCTCTCCGCCTGCACCCTCAACCTCGATGAATTGCTCGGCGTCGCCCGTCTGATACCCGAGCATGAACGCGGTCGCTTGTGAGATCACGGTGACTTGGGCACCCGTATCGAAAAAGAACTTGTCCCAAGGCGCAGTATTGCCCGCATCCTCCATCTGGGCACGCAGGAAGAACGCCCCGGGTGTGACGGTTGGAACGGTGGGGTTGTCGCTGAGGTCGCCGAAGAGGTCCAGTGAGGGGAAGAACGCCGCCGGGTTCAGGAAAGCGTCTCCCGGCTCCATGGTCATCGGGGCGAACCGGGGCATGGCCGGGATCAAGGCGTCGCCGAACGGCAGCAGATCGACCTGGGGCGAAGTAAACGTCTCGCCTCCCACGGAGACCTCGTGCTGCTGGTCAACCCTGATGACGGTCGCGTGCTGAGAAAGCAGCGGCATCCCAATGACGTTGGGCAAGACCGATGCGGGGTCGGCGCTGATGATAGCGACGTTGTACTGCCCGACAAACGCGTTGGTGTCCACGCTCAGTGGGCCAACCGTTGATGTCAGGGCGTCCAAAGGTGCCGCGTAGATGCCGATGGGATCGTGGATCGTGGCAAACTCGGACCCGGCGACACCCCTAAGCAGCGTCTGCTCGGTGCCGACCCGGCCGGCCCCCGAGAAGTCAAATGCGTTGAAGCTCGCGTCGGTCAGGACGTGTGCCTGTGCGCCTGTATCGATCAGCGCGACATCGACATGCCCGCCGCCCATCGCCGAGCCCGGTACACCGTTGCTCAGGTAAGTGGTCGTGTTAGCGGCGAAGAAGTCGACCAGCACTGAATCCGCCTTCTCCGTCGTCAGACCGATCGCCATCCTGGGTTGGTAACCCGACAGCGGCACCGCCGCGGATACACCGGCGATGTAAACATTAACCGACACCAGCGCGGCGACAGCCCACCGGGTAACACATGGATAATCTGACATAGCCCCTCCAACTAGAAGGTGGATCACGGACACATAATTGGCAAGTCGCCCCTTATGTAATCTACCACATAATCCCGTATTTACAAGAGATTTAGCGGCTCTATGCCTGCCAATCAGTCAGGAGGGCCCTGTAGGTCTATCAAGCGGGTAAACCCGGGCCCGGATCATCTACCGGGACCGTGATCTGCTGTGCGATGTCTTCAAACTGCGGCTCGACCTCGACAAAAGCCTGTACAACCATCGGGTCGAATTGTGTGCCGGACGCGTCGGTGATCATCTGCTTGGCGCGGCTGTGAGGTACGGCATCTTTGTAGGCCCGCTCGCTGGTGAGCGCATCGTAGACATCTGCGAGCGCAACGATGCGTGCCGCCATCGGGATGTTTTCGCCCTTGAGCCCGAAGGGATACCCGGTCCCGTCCCATCGTTCGTGATGGCCGAAGCAGACCTGGCTGGCGATCGAGAGGAACGGGTCTTCGCCCCACCGGCGCTTGATCTCCATAAGTGTGTCGCCACCGATGAACGGGTGCTTCTCGATAATCTTACGCTCTTCGGGGGTCAACGAGGAGGGCTTACGGAGCACCGCGTCGGGGACGCCGACCTTGCCTATATCGTGAAGCACGGCGGTCGAGGCCAGCGTCTGCACCCAGCGCTCGTCGCCGCCGGGCGTCTGCATCATCGACACCTCACGGGCGAGTATCTCGGTGTACTTGGATATCCTTTCGAGGTGCTCGCCGGTCTCACCGTCACGTGACTCTGCGAGCTTGGCGAGCCCGAAGATGACCGCGTCACGGCTACGCAACAGCGCCGCGCTGCGTTGAGCGACCTGCGCCTCCAGCCCTCGGTTGATCTGCGACAGCCGGCTCTCGTATCGGCGTATGATTACCAGCGTGACCAGTGCGCTGATGACGACGACGGCGACAACCACAACCGTCCCGATCGCACGCACTCGCTCGTTGAACGCCAACACAGCCAACCGCATCGGTGCCTCGGGCTGATGGACCAGCATCCGTGCGTTGAGCTTGGGGATCGAGATAGAACTCAGCACATAAGAATCATCCGACAGCCGTGCCCAGTGGGGCGCAATACCTCTGCCGAAGACGCCCGCTTCCCCGGGCCCGATCTCGCTGCGCAAGATATCATCTATCGTCGTCTGCGCAAGCTCCGGCCGGGACCTGAACTCGGGGTGGCAAAGCACCCGGCCGTCGTCGCCTCGCACCACGCACAAGTACCCGCCGGTCGGCAGCTTTGTATCCTCGATAAGCTTCTGCATCCGCTCCCAGCCTGGCGTGCCCGGCGTGGCTTCGTCGATATCCATCAGCTCGATCATGTGAACGATCTGCACCGCCATCTGATGCGACGCCGAGAGGACCCGATCACGGACCACCTCACCCAGCCCTCGCTCAAGCCAGGCACCGAACCACAAAAGCGCCGCAAGGAAGCAGACCAACTGACCAAGCAATAAAGCAGAGACCAGCAACGACCTTCGTGTGATACGTCCGGGCATGAAATGATTCTACCCCGTTAGTCGCCCTAAAGTCGATAGCGAAGCCCGTATGCCGTCCTGCTCAACGCAGACGCCCGGGCCCCCTTCTAACACTCTTGCTACCGAAGCGGTCCTGAATCGTGTCCATCGCCGCATCGAGCCGCTGCCTCTTCTGCCGATCGGGGTCCGTGAACAAGTCCAGTTGCCCGCCGCCTTCTTCAAGGCGATCCGTGCTGACCCCGATCAGACGGACCGGGGCAAATCCCTGCCCGGCCCAGCCCTCAAACAAGCCACGTACCACGGCCCATAACTCATCGGTCAGATCGCTGGCGCGGTCCAGTGTGCCCGAGCGGGTGATGGTCTGAAAATCGCCGAAACGGATCTTCACCGTCACGCCACGCGCACACAAGCCGTGCTTGCGTAAACGCCGACCCACCTGCTGGACCTGGGCAAGCAAGACAGACCGCACGTGCTCCAACTCCTCGACATCACGGTCGAACGTCTGCTCTTGACCGATCGACTTAGCGCCGTGGTCGGGTGTCACCGGCCGATCATCAAGCCCGCGCGAAAGCCGGTAGAACCTTGAGCCGTGCTTGCCGAATCGTTGGTCAAGTTCTTTACGCGACAAAGACATCAAGTCTCCGAACGTCCGCACGCCTTGAGTCTTTAAACGCTCCGCCGTCGACGGCCCCACACCCCACATCCGCTCGATCGGTAGCGGCGGCAACACACGCCTCACATCTTCGGGGGCGATCACCGTCAACCCGTCTGGCTTATCCATGTCCGACGCCAGTTTCGCCAAAAACTTGTTGAACGACACCCCCACCGAAGCGGTCAGACCCAACTCATTGTGGATGCTCCGACGGATTTGTTTCGCGATCGTCACCGCGTCGCCCAGCAGGCGCGCCGACCCGGTCACATCCAAAAACGCCTCGTCCACACTCATCGGCTCGACCAACGGCGTCACGCTTTCAAATATCTCAAAGACCGCGGCACTGAAGTGCCGTATCCGTTCGCCGGGCACCTTGACGATCACCGCGCCCGGGCACAGCCGCTTCGCCTGCGCCATCGGCATCGCAGACCGGCAACCGAACTCCCGTGCCTCATACGACGCCGCCGACACCACACCACGCGGCCCGTCGTACCCCGTCAGCACCGACCGACCCCGCAACTCCGGCCGATCCAACTGCACCACCGACGCGAAGAAGGCGTCCATGTCGACATGCAGGATGGCGCGGGCCTCAGTCATGTCTATATCCTACGCCGCACATCTTGGGATGACGAGATACACTAGCGGTCCATGCCGACGGTCTTCCTGGACATCCTGCACATCGCGTGGTTCATCGTCTTGCCGGTGATGCTGCTGGTGGGGCTGGGGTTTGTGATCCAGAAGCGGTTGGGGCTGGACATGCCGACATTGGTTCGGCTGAATTTTTAT